>JAUWDC010000295.1 GCA_030608985.1 Desulfobia sp.
AAAAGATATGGGTGACATTAATAAGATCCTGAGAAAAGGCATGCAAGATTATAAAAACTTATTCAACCCTTTTCTCGAGGCCATGTCAAACTGAATAGTAACACCCTGAAATAAGGTGATTATCTACCACGAAGTTTTTTAGAAATGTTTAAATTTTCTCTTCGTGTTCTTCGTGGTGTATTGTTGAAGTTACTATTAAATCAGAAGCCGGTCTCTGGTTGTGTCGCTGAGCAGTTACGCTAAGAGAAGAGTGAGATTCCAGCAGGAAGGTCCTCAAAGATTTTCAATTTTTTTAGATCCCATTTCCCGGCATCTTCATAACTGGTCACCTTGTCGCCAATCTTGAATAGATCCCTGTCGTATAAAGTAACGGAATCCTGTTTCTTGTTATCGTAAAAAACACGGACAATGGGTTGCAGGACATTATCTGTGGAGCCGACCACCACTCCAATAAGGCCACTTTCCAGGCGGACACAGGTCCCAATCGGATAGACTCCAACACAGCGAATAAATTGATACGTCAGGTCTTTATTAAAATGATAACTGCTCCATTCGTATAGTTTCCTGAGAGCCAGAATGGAGTCCATACCATCCCTGTAACATCTGTTAGAGGTGATGGCATCATAGACATCACAAATGGCGGCAATCTGGGAACCAAAGCCTATTTCATCGCCCTTGAGACCATGGGGGTAGCCTGAGCCATCGTATCGTTCATGGTGATGCAGGCCCATGTCAAAAGCTTCATGTGGTATTTTTTCAGCACTCTTCATGACCTCTGCGGAATACTCTGCATGCCTTTTCATCTCTTCAAATTCAAGATCGGTCAGTTTGCCGGGCTTGTTGAGAATGGAAAGCGGTATCAGGGTTTTTCCGATATCGTGGAACAGAGCCCCGACCGCAAAATTCAAGGTTCTGTCATGGGGGATCTTAGCATAATTGCAGAAAGACAGAACAAGAGACCCAACACTGATGGAGTGCATTAACGTATACTCATCTTTTTGCCTGATTCGTGTCAGCAGGATGAGGGCGTCCTTGTTACGGGTGACGGATTCCTGCATCTTTTCGATGAGGAGAAAGGCATCTTCGGTTTCTAATGGCTTGCCTTCCTGTATGTTCTGTGCTGCTCGTTGTATGACGCTGGTTGCTTCTTTTTTGATATCCTCAGCGAGGGCGACTTCCTCTTTTAGAGGAACGTAATAGGACGAGGATGGGTCAGCCTCGGCCAGTTTACGTAAATTTTCATCAGTTTCCAACTGGACCTCACGGCCTGTCTTCGCTTCATCGATGTCAAGACCTTTGTCGGTATCAATAAAAACTTCCTTAATCCCCCAGGAGCTGATGATTTCAATAGTTCTTGTGTTCTTGACAAGGGTCTGGTTGATAAAGAGATTTTCCGTGTGCCAGCCGGAATCAAAATCATGAATGAAAACTCCCGGCTTGAGCTGATCTATTTTGATTTTTTTAATCATGTTACTTCATTATACACATAATTCTGTTACTGTGTGAATAGATGTGTTAGGGGGGTGGCCGCCTTTGACACAAAGTAGGAACGTATATTAATAATTGAACAGTAATTTTTCCTTTTTAGCAAGAGCAAACGGTCTGAATTTGGCAGTTTTTCTAAGGTGTTATAAATATTAATGACAAACGAGCAAAAAATACCGGGCCGCGAGAGTAATATTTTTATAGCCCGGCAGCCTATTTTCCGGCGGAACAGAAAAGTGTACGGCTACGAGCTTCTCTTTCGTTCCGGCCTTTCCAATTATTTTGATTCGAAGTTCGATGGAGAGCACGCGACCTCGAGTGTTATTACCAACTCTTTTTTGCTGATTGGTATCGAAAAGATGACTGAGCAGAAAAAGGCCTTTATCAATTTTACCGAAGATATGCTTCTGCGTGAATATCCAGCTTTATTCCCCCATGAGTATACCGTTGTTGAGGTCCTGGAAAATGTAAAGGTGACACCGGAGATAGTAGCGGCCTGTCGGAACCTGGTACATAAGGGGTATACCCTGGCACTGGATGATTTTGAATATAGCCCGGAAATGGACCCTCTCCTTGAAATTGCCCATATTGTCAAATTTGATGTGCAGGCCATGTCTCTGGAAGAGTTGCAGAGAGATGTTGATCATGTTTCAAGATATGATGTGCGGCTGCTGGCGGAAAAGGTTGAGACCAATGCTGAGTTTGAACAGACAAGGGACATGGGGTTTTCTCTTTTCCAGGGGTATTTTTTCAGTAAGCCGAATATCGTAACGGGGAGAGATATTCCAGGATCTCAATTGCAATATTTACAGATCCTGAAGATGATTCAAGATGAAAATTATGATTTTGACAAGATAGCGGATCTTGTCTCCCATGACGTATCGCTGTCCTATAAGCTTTTGAAGTATGTCAATTCCGCAGCTATGAGAAGGCGGGTAGAAATCAAGTCATTACAGAATGCAGTGGCTATGGTTGGCGAGGTGAATCTGCGTAAGTGGTTGAGCTTGATAATGCTTTCCTATCTGGCGGAAAAAAAACCGGAAGAGCTTTTGCGTCTCTCAATACAACGAGCGGCCTTCTGTGAGCAGGTTGGCGAGCAGTTAGCAGGTCTTGATTTTACACGAAGCTGTTATACGGTCGGCATGTTCTCTTTGCTTGACGTGTTACTTGACCAACCCATGGAGACTATCCTGAAAGAGATAAATCTCAGTGAGGAAATAACAGACACGCTTCTTGGCATGCCCACAGGCTCCCTTGCCAATGTTCTTCTTTTAGCCAAGGCGTATGAGCGGGGAGCCTGGAAATGGGTTGCACGTGTCTCCGATGCGCTCGGTATGCAACGGGATGATCTTCCGCTTTATTTTGAAAAGGCTCTGGACAAGGTAAGCGAGTTCTATCTGGCTTCCTGATTGTAAGAGTTCACCAGCACCCCATCTTCGCACGGTCAGGCCGACTCCCATAGGCAAA
>JAUWDC010000073.1 GCA_030608985.1 Desulfobia sp.
GTGTAATCAAGACTTGGATAGATAAGAACCTGACGACGAATATCAATATCCTCATCATACTGAGTCATATGGGCGATTGTCGCACATATGGCACCACCTCCACTGTCACCTGCTATTGAAAGATGATGAGAGTAGTTGACCTTTCTTGCTTGAAGAGGTGCCCATAAATTTCTAACAACAGTTATTGCGTCATCTATTCCCGCTGGATAAGGGCATTCAGGAGCGAGTCTATAGTCCACAGATATCACAATATGGTTGGTTTCTCTTGCCAGTCGGCGGCAAATCGGGTCATAGACGGTGATGCTGCCAGCCATATGCCCGCCTCCATGAAAATAGACGAGAACTGGCAGGGGTTGTTCCGGCTGAGGATGGTACACCCTTATGGGTACATTGAACTGATCTCCTTCGACCAGATCATCTTGGACCCATTTTACCGATAGTCTCTTCTTTACCCATGTCCAGGTTAAATTTGCCAGACCTTCCCTGGCATTGGTCGGGGTTTGCTTAAATCCTTCCTCCGCCAGCTTTTCAATAAGCTGGTTATACGCCTGGAGCCATTTTTCAAGTTTTGGTGAAAGTTTGCGCATCTTCTGTTCTCGGTACTAACCGATGAGATTGTACTCTCTCATTACTGCGAGCTCCCTTTTGTAGGGCCCAATTAAAACATAGCTACGTTTTCACGCAACAATAATTCCACTCTCCAATTTATGACGTGTATTTTCGAAAAAACGTCTAACTCTTTTAAAATATAAATTTAAGTAGATAGACAAATTTATAGGCATAATTTCAGTGATTTTTTGTTTAATTTAAAGTTGTAATCGTAAGTCTGCAAATCAAATGTAATTTGGACCAAAACTCCAAACCGTGCCTTTCTGTTCAAATGCCCCCGCTGGTCCAATAAGAGTCATAAGGCTATGTCTGTTTTTTCTGTGATTGAATGCCAGTTAGACTATAGTCTTTTTGGCATAGAGGCTTGTCATTCAATAAGTGGTTGTTTTCTTGTGCCTGGATATTGCGATTTTGAAGGAGACCCTATTTGTCACTATTGAAAAGGAAAATCGACAAGGACTTATTCTCGTTTAATGTGGGTCCGGTGTCATTATTTCGGGCCGCTACAGATAACGAACAATCATCGGTCACTCAGAAGAGCCTCCCCCGGTTTTGCCGGCTCCCCGAGTATGCAAATTTGTCAATGATTTCCGAACGTACGAATATTTGCGAAGAACAGGTGCTCCAACTTAAGTATTTCAGATATCGGACATTTCTGCCATAACAATGGTGATATTATCTGTCCCACCTCTTTTGAGGGCAAGTTTGACAAGAGAATCTGCCCGGGTTTTTAATTCTTCCTTTCGCTGAAGCTCAAAAATAATGGCATCAGGTAAAACAAGATTATGAAAACCATCCGTGGACAATACCAGAATATCGTTTATTTCAAGGCGTTCTGCACCTGTTTCAGGCTCCTCCATGGCATTGCCCACAGCCTGATCAAGTATATTTCTTGAATAGTGTTCAGCCACCTCTTCAGGGGTAATCTCTCCCTCTTCCAGTAAATATCTGGCAAGATTCTGATCCTGAGTGATCTGCAGCAACTTTCCTGCTCGGAAGATGCTGAAACGACTATCTCCGACATGCACCCAGTGTGCTGTGCCATCTCTTAACAAAACGCAGAGCAGGGTCGTTCCCAGCCCCTCAAGCTCTTTTTGCCTCTCACCGGTTTCGATGAGAATTCTATCTGTTTCCACCGCAAGATTTGACAAAGTCTCTGCTTCTTTTCCAACAGGAATAAGCGGCATATTCGCCAATCGTCCCCTGAGAATTTCCGCCGCCTGGTCGCCCGCCGCCTGGCCGCCCATCCCATCGGCAACTGCAAAGAGCAGGGTGCCGTCTGTGAATTTTTTCACCAGATAACGATCTTCATTGGCTTTTCGAACCAGGCCGATATGTGTTGCCGCATAGAGATTGATATTTTCTACTTCGACACTGAACGAATGTTCGTCTGCCTGTATCTGTTTATAAAAATCACAATTCCTGCAGGTATCAATTTTTTCAGCAAATGTTCCTGAAACCTGATCGTCACAAAAGGTCCCTGCCACCAGCCAGCATGCCCGGCCGGCGTTAATACCATTATTAAAGGTATCAAATGTCTTCTCGGCTGCCGCCGGACAGATTCCATCTTTATCCGCTTTATTTCCACCGGGCTCTCTGCCACATTTTTTATATTCCCAACAATTTAGCTTTGGTGGTTTCATACCGAACCCTCTAGTGGTATTTTCCATGTGCGAACTCAAACTAATCGCTTAAATCCACGAGTTTCAGATCTACACCAATCGTATTTGTTTTTATACTGAAATCAGTCAACAAACGGTTGAGGGCCGCCTGTTGTTTTTGATCATATCGCAGAATAATCGTTGTTAGTTTTCCTCTGTCGCTATTATTTGAATCTTTCTTAATGCCCTGTGAAATTGCAGGCCGCAGCGTTTCTATTGCCTCAGGCACACTTTGATAACGTTTTTTTCGTTCGTGCTGGCATGCCTTCAGGATAAACTCACGTAATTCCGGCAGAATATCCGGTACCAGCAGGGCAGGATCACCAATTTTACGAGAGGTGCCCAGGCGAAACATCTCACTTATTTCCTTATCATCAAAAGGCTTTTGTCCCGTTACAAGTTCATATGCGCTAATTCCCAAAGCATAAATATCGCTGCGTTGATCAGCTGCCTCTCCCTCAAGCAATTCCGGCGCTTGATATGCCAGGACACCTCCGATATGTTCATCCTCTGTTCCAAGATGACATGCAAGGCCAAAATCGAGAATCTTAATACGATCATTTGGAAGAACCATCACATTTGCAGGGTTGATGTCACGATGGACAATTCCTTTTTCATGAGCATAGGCAAGTCCTTCACAGATTTGATAAATATATGAGATTGCCAATGCCGGGGGGATAACCCTGAGCCGCTGCAGAAGATCCTGCAACGATTCTCCTTCAAGGTATTCCATGATGATAAACACGGTTTTATAGCGTTCTTCATAGTCATAAATACCGAGAATATTCTCATGGTTCAATGAGGCAATAATGCGTGCTTCTTTATGGAAATTGAGGAGAAAACCTGAATCAACAACCATATTGTGCCGCATCATTTTTATTGCAACTGGCATGTTCAGCGCCTTATGGACAGCTTTGTAGACAATCGAATACGACCCGCGTCCGATGATATGAGTTGCAACATATTTCCCAATTTCCCTATCTGCAACCGGCCGTTTTGAGTCAAATTGTCTTGCCACTATCTCTGTTAATAGTGACAGCAGTTCCGGATCACTTCGGGAAATATTATCAATCTGGTGCTTATTCAATACCCATAGATGCAGATCTGTCTCTGCTTCAACATGAGCACTGCGTGGTTCCCCGGTAAACAGAGCACGAATTCCAACTATGTCTCCCTTGCCTCTATGGCCAACGGGGTGTAATACACCATCTTTTTCTACTACTGACAGGCAGGTTCCCTTTTGAATGATATAGGCAGTTTTTTCCTGAGTCCCCTGTATCAGAAATCTTTCACCAGCTTTGACCCGTTTATAGACAAGTTCACATAAAAATGAATTGTTTGTGCTATCGACGAGGTATTTAAGCAATTTTGTTGGAGTATCGTTTACCTCATCCTCACTATTAACCATTTTGAAAAACTCGCAATTCACACAGGAATCACGTTTATCAGCAAAGGCACCTTGTATCTCTCCTTCGCAAAAAGTTCCTGCAATTGCCCAGCATACCCTGCCACCATTTTTACCACTATTGATACCGTCAAACGAAGCATCAACGGCAGCAGGACACACTCCCAGCTCATCAACTTTCTTGCCGGCCGGCTCTCTTCCGCATTTATTGTATTCCCAACAATTGAGTTTTTTTACGATCATTTAACATTGCTCCTGGTTGACCGTTGTGCTTTTGAAATACCACATTGTGCCATACTGACTTTAGCTCACACCCACGTTTTAAGCAAAGAATAAGCAGATCCAGTGTGGGCTGGCCATAACTCAACATGATATCCTGTCGCCTGTAACACTATACCTGCCTCAACCACTATTCTTGATATTATACTAAGAAATAAGCGACATACAGGAATTTGACTGAGTATCATACGGTTTTTTGGGAAAATCTATTGACGGCCACAATGTAGTAGTCTACTTTACCGGTAGACTTTATAGGGAAAGGAGCTAAAGGAATGCATATTTCACACAAGACGGACTATTCATTAAAAAGCATCTTGCACCTCTCAGGCATTTATCCTGACAGCACAGCCCAGATTAAACAGATTGCCGAGTCCCAGGATATACCCCGCAAATTCCTGGAGCAGGTGCTTCTCCTGTTAAAAAAGGGAGGATTTCTTCTCAGCAAGCAGGGCCCTAAGGGTGGCTATTTTCTTGCCAGGGCCCCAGAGGAGATATCTGTCGGTGAGGTGGTCAGGTTCGTCGAAGGCCCCATTCACCCCATTTCCTGTATTGCAGAGGGGTTTGAGGAAAGCTGCAGCTTTGCCTCAGTCTGTGTATTTCGCGATATCTGGGTTGAGGTTGAAGATGCAATCTCGGCTATCATCGACAACATCAATTTCAAGGAATTGCTGGACCGAGAAAAAACAAAACGTAATCAGCATATTATAGACTATCAGATTTGATGGTTGTTAAACCCCATTAATAATTGCCGGCGTTGAACAACAAACAAAAGGAGAATTGCGATGTATATCATGATCAACGGAGAAAAAACTGAAATGTGTAAGCCCCTTACTGTAACAGAGTTGTTGAAGGAGAGGGATATTGAGTCTCCCGACATGGTTTCCGTTGAACTCAATCAGGAGATTCTTGCAAAGGATGTCTTTACTACGACCATCTTGCAGGAAAATGATAGTGTCGAATTTTTGTATTTCATGGGTGGAGGCTCAGGAAAGCATGAAAGATATAGACTTAAGATTTGAAACGCTCGCCTTGCATGGCAATGGAGCACAAAATGAAGCTCACAATGCCATCAGATTTCCCGTTTATTCGGGAGTGGCCTTTGATTTTGACAGGGCTGAGGATATGGAGCTGGCCTTTACTTACAGAAAACCGGCTCACGCCTATTCACGCATCACCAATCCCACAGTAGATCATTTTGAAAAGAAGCTGACCCTGCTAGAAGATGGGTTGGGTACCATAGCCCTTTCATCCGGTATGGCAGCACTCTCCACAACCCTTTTGGCACTGCTGCAGCAAGGCGATAGTATCGTTGCCTCAAAACACCTCTTCGGCAACACCTACTCCCTTCTCAAGGAAACCCTCACACCTTTCGGAGTAGAGACAAGATTTGTCGATATCAGGAATCCGGAAGAGGTTGAAAAGGCGGTGGATCCAACAACACGAATCCTCCTTCTTGAGACCATTACCAACCCGCAAATGGTTGTGCCTGATTTTAATGAGATCTCTGAAATTGCCAGGCAACACGGAGTGGTTGTCATGGTAGACGGCACCGTGACGACCCCGTATCTCTTTAAGGCGAAAGATTTCGGGGCTCACCTGGTTCTTCATTCAACAACCAAATACATCTCCGGAGGAGCTACGAGCGTCGGTGGTGCAGTTGTTGACCTGGGCACCTACGACTGGCGGAGGAATCCGGCACTTACAAAGTATCATAAATATGGCCAGGGAGCTTTTCTGGCACGGCTCCGCATGGAGGTGCATCGCAACTTTGGTTCATGCATGGCCCCGCAGAGCGCGTATCTGCAAACCCTGGGGCTGGAAACGCTCTTTCTTCGGGTGAAGACCAGCTGTGAAAACAGCCTGAGAATTGCCGGGTTTCTCCAGCAAAGAGGTGAGGTGATAAAGGTAAACTATCCCGGACTTGCGGAATCTTCTTTCCATGAGCTAGCCCGGCGTCAGTTCAACGGCGGGTATGGCGGTGTCCTCAGTTTTGAGCTTGGCAGCAAAGAAGAGGCCTTCAGGTTTATCAACAAGCTGAAGCTGATAAGACGAGCCACCAACATCAATGATAACAAGACGCTCATTATTCATCCGGCCTCAACTATATTTTCCGACTGTTCACCTGAGGAAAGGGAGCAAATGGATGTACCTGACACTCTTATCCGACTGTCCGTTGGGATAGAGAACGTAAGGGATCTCATTAATGATATCAGCCAGGCCCTGGATAACCTGAAGCTGTAAAAACAAATGGGGACCTTGAAAAATTAGAAAATTCATTCAAATTCTAGGCGCGCGAAGAATTTTACCGCAGGCATATAGTCTATATCGGAGTCTTCGCTTACCTTCGAGGATAAAATTTTGAGCGCAACGACGAAGTTGGGCGAATTGGCATTTTTTTAAGGTTGCCAAAGGAGTAGAGACATGGATTTTAACGATACACAGCTTGAAAGGTATTCCCGCCACATCATTTTAAAAGATGTGGGTATAGAGGGGCAGGAAAAAATTTCCAAGGCGAAGATACT
>JAUWDC010000188.1 GCA_030608985.1 Desulfobia sp.
GGTATGAAATAGAGCGGTCAAACATATCCACGAGTTGCTGCTGCCCACTGATAACCTTATTATGTTTTTCCTGTGCTATTTTATTCATAAAAAGTTTTATGTTTTACGCGTTAAATGTTAAATACAGACCTCGTTAAATATTATTTCAAAATACTTGCAATATGCTGATATTACAATTGATCATACGGTGATTGGACACACACCGGTCTGAGTTATCAGTTATCAGTATGCAGTAACTGAAAACTGAAAACTTTACTCAACTATTCATTAGAAGCTAATTGTCCAAAAAATTGCACCTAACTTATTATGAATTTACAAGGTCTGTATGTATATTTTAGGAATTGAAAGTTCCTGTGATGAGACTGCTGCTGCTGTCATGGAAAATGACTCCAGGCTGCTCTCCAATGTAGTCAACACACAGATTGATATTCATAGCAAATACGGTGGCGTTGTCCCGGAGCTTGCGTCACGAAAACACCTGGAGGATATCCATCCGGTGGTTTCTGAAGCCCTGACACGAGCAGAGAGATCTCTTGACGAGATTGACATTATTGCCGTTACCCAGGGGCCCGGACTGATTGGTTCCCTGCTGGTCGGTCTCTCTTTTGCCAAAGCCATTTCTCTGGTCAAAAACATTCCCTATGTGGGAGTGGACCATATGGCCGGCCACCTGCTCTCTGTATTTCTGGGCACTGAAAAACCCCAATTCCCATATATTGCCCTGGTCGCTTCAGGCGGCCACTCAAGCATTTTTCGAGTAACAGCTCCCGATGATTACATTTTACTGGGACGCACCAGGGATGACGCTGCTGGAGAAGCTTTTGACAAGGTGGCCAAAATATTAGGACTGGGGTATCCAGGAGGTCCAATTATAAGTTCCCTATCCAGGAAGGGAAATCCTGAAGCGATACAGTTTCCAAGATCCTGGTTGGAGCCGGAAAGCCTCGATTTCAGTTTCAGTGGCATCAAAACCTCTGTGGCAAATTACGTCAAGAAAAATCAAGTTCTCTCAGATGCTGAAGAACAAAACCGCGGTAATGAGGGCGGCCTTATTGCTGATATATGTGCATCCTTTCAGGAGGCTGTAGTTGATGTCCTTGTTGAAAAAACGCTGACATGTGCGCTTCAGCAGAAAATCAAAACTGTCGTTCTGGCTGGTGGTGTTTCAGCTAATTTGAGACTCCGACAGGTTATGGAAGAGCGGGGCAAAAAGAAAGGATTGGAGGTTTTCATGCCACCGATTGAATTTTCCACTGATAATGCAGCAATGGTTGCCCTGGCTGGATATTATCGAAGACATGATGCACAGACAACGTATGATATGGATGTCTATTCCCGAATAATACTGAAATGAATCCCTAATGAACAAACGGTTCTTCAGATACTATTACCTCAGGTTCACTCGTTTACAGGGTGACCCCGAGGAAATTGCTAGAGGAATAGCCCTAGGTGTTTTTATTGGTATAACACCGACAATTCCTCTCCATACCATTCTTATACTTGCAATAGCACTCCTGTTACGGGCAGGGAAAATTGCCGGGGTTCTTGCGAGTTATGTTGTCAGCAATCCCTTTACCTTTTTCTTCCAATACTATTTTTCCTGGCGAATAGGGACCTGGCTTCTTCCTTACGATCTATCATGGGAACGCATTCAATCTGTAATGGATGTTCTTTCAGGTCATGCCAGCTTCAAAACCTCCCTTGAAGCATTACACCGGCTAGGCGGAGAGGCAACTGCGATTATGCTTACCGGTGGTGTGCTGCTCGCCTTACCATTCACTCTAGCAAGTTATTTCATCTCACTTTCTTTTTTCAAATCACAACGCCGCAAAAAAAAGAAGAGGGTAGCGGAAATCATAGCAAAATATGAATCTAAAGAAGATTAAAGAAGTCTTACGCCATAAGGAACTTGCCCCACTAAAGAAACTGGGCCAGAATTTCCTTATTTACCCTGAAACGGCAGCTCGAATAGTTCATCTTGCCGGAGTAACAGCCCAAGATACCATTCTTGAGCTCGGTGTAGGGCTGGGGACTCTGACCGGGCCTTTATCCAAGCAGGCAAAACATGTTATTGGCCTGGAAATTGACTCAGGAATTATAGCCTGGCAAAACAGTGAAGGGAACCTCGCGGAAAACGTAACTCTTATCCACCAGGACCTGATGAAAGCAGATTTCCACGAACTAGCCATACAGAGTGGCGGTAAGTTGAAAATCGTAGCAAACCTTCCCTATTCAATATCCAACCCACTTTTATTTAAACTCATAGACAACAGGGGGGACATGGAATGGGCCGTGCTCATGCTTCAGAAAGAAGTGGCAATGCGCCTTGTTGCAAGCCCCAGCACCAAGGAATACGGCATTTTGTCGGTTCTCCTGGGGGGCTGCGCAGAAGTGCGTCGTCTTCTTGATGTCGGTCCTGGACAATTTTTCCCCAGGCCAAAAATTGATTCGGTGGTTGTAAAAATTCAGTTTTACCCCACTCCCGCCAGGGCCGCTGTTTTACCCGAACATAATGAAAATATTTTACGGCAACTGGTCAAAGGGGCTTTTCAGCAGCGTCGAAAAACTCTTGTCAATGCCCTTTCCTCAGCTCCACTCCTGTCTTATAGTAAGGAAGAAATTAAACAGGCACTATCACAGGCAGGTATTGATCACAAAATACGAGCAGAGAATCTAACTATTGAGCACTTTGTTTCCCTTTGTCGAATTCTTTCGAACAGACATTAAACAGAATCCGGCAGATACAAAAAAGGAAGTCCATGCAAAATTTTGTTCTCCACAACCCAACCATTGTTATTTTCGGTGCTGAGACTGTTGAACAAATCGGGAAGGAAACAGCACAATTGGGAAAGAAAGCTCTCCTGGTCTATGGGAAAAAAAGTATTCGCAAATACGGGCTGTATGACCTGGTCAAAAAATCCTTAACCGACCAGGGCATGGAGGTCCTTGACCATGGTGGTGTTCAGTCCAACCCGGTACTCAGCCATGTCCGGAATGGTATTACTGCTGCCAAGGAAAATAATATAGATGTTATAGTAGCTGTTGGAGGAGGCAGTGTTATTGACAGTGCCAAAGCAATACGTGCCGGTGCCGTTGTTGAGCATGATGTCTGGCAATTCTTTAAGGGCAAAAAAAGCATTAAAAGTACTTTGCCGCTTACCTGTGTATTGACACTGGCCGCGGCCGGATCAGAAATGAATGGTGGTATGGTGATAACCAACGAAGAAACGCAAGAGAAATTTGGAACAGGAAACAAATACCTTAATCCGAACGTTTCCATACTCGACCCAACTATTACCTATTCCGTTCCGGCTGACTATACTGCCTATGGTGCTGTTGATGCCATTGCCCATATCCTGGAGTTCTATTTTACTACCGCAGACCCCAGTACTCCAGTACAGGACCGTTTCATGGAGGGCCTGGTTATCAACATCATGGAAAGCTGTGGCCGTGCACTAAAAAATCCTTGTGATTACCAGGGAAGAGCAGATCTTATGTGGTGCGCGACCTTGGCACTCAACGGCTGGACTGCCGCAGGACTGGGAATGGTAGGTTTTCCAATGCATATGATCGAGCACTCCCTGAGCGCTCTCTATAATGTTCCCCATGGCGCCGGCCTTTCAGTAGTCATGCCTGGCTGGATGCGCTATCAGGCCAACCAGCACCCAGATAAGTTTGCCCAGTTCGGGGAACGGGTATTTGGTTTGAAAGGTTCAAAAATGGAAGTGGCTCAGCAAGGCATAAATATGTTGGAATCCTGGTTTTCCAGTGTTAAAAGTCCCACTCGACTAGCAGAATTATCTATTTCCCCACATGATATTCCTGCAATTGCCAACAATGCATTATCACTTGCAAAAGTATGGCGACTCAAAGAATACAACCAGGAAACAATAGAAGAGATCCTCAAGGGTTGTATATAAACAAGTTGTATTCACCACACTTTTTGTGGTACGTTTTATATTGAAATTAGTGCCTTATAGCTTGTTTCATGCAAAAAATAACAAGAAATAAAAAATTGCTTTTGAAACAAAATACTTATAGCTACTGTTAAGGCACTTATACCCCTCAGGGGGGGTACTGAAAAGAGTCCCGTTCACTCGGGGTTAGAAATAAACCTTCACACTGTAAACAAGAGA
>JAUWDC010000126.1 GCA_030608985.1 Desulfobia sp.
ACAAGGAGCAATCTCTCCTGGAGGTCTCTGCTGTTCACCGGTCAATCGTCTCAACCTACCAGGATGATTTCAGCAAATATGCCAAACAGAACGATCTGCTTCTCCTTCAGAAAATTTTCAACTACATTCCCAGATCATTGGGTCAGAAAGTAAAATACACCAATATTTCTCGGGAAAACCGTTCCGCCCAGGTTAAAAAAAGCATTTCCCTGCTCACCAAGGCCAGGATCTGTCATCCGATCAAGCATAGCCATTGTTCAGGGCTTCCGCTGGCAGCAGAGAGCTCAGATACTGTTTATAAACTTATATTTATGGATATTGGCCTGGTCAACCATATTTGCGGCTGCGACTGGCGCACTATGGCCGCATTTGATGACCGGCAGCTTGTTAATGAGGGGGGAATTGCCGAGCAGTTTATTGGTCAACATCTCATCGATATTTCAGAGGGGTTGGAGCAGCCATCTCTCCATTACTGGCTGCGGGAGAAAAAAAGCGCCAACGCTGAGGTGGATTATGTCATCTCCGTTGGCGGCCACATCCTGCCGATTAAGGTCAAGGCTGGCACAAGTGGCTCCCTCAAATCCCTGCAACAGTTTGCTTTCAGTAAAAACACAAAGCTGGCCATCCGCTTTGACCTCAATCCCACAAGCATACAACAGGTAGAGCACACCATACGAACCGCCACCGGCAATAAGCAGGTTCGCTTTACTTTGCTATCACTGCCGTTGTATGGAGTTCAGGAATTGAAACGGATTACTTCGAACGGTTTATAAGTTTGCGACTCATGCACAAAATTATTTCTGTTCCAGTGTTCCTGTAAATGTGATCACGCCAGGCATGGCCTCTATGACCTACTGAACAGTAAGGATCTGGCAGAGGTCATTATGACCACGACCTGCCTTATACCAGAGCCGGACTTGGCGACGTGGAAATAAAGACTATGACCATCAGAGAGTTTATACGGCTTAACTTTGGGCTTTGCGTTGCGAACTTGAACAGCAGTGAGTTTTGACATGGGAAAGCCCTCGAAAAATGTAAAGGTGCTGATTCTCTTCCGATCCCGGTAACCTTGTTTAGCAATACAAGAAATAATACGTCAGCTTGCCAAAATGGGAGCCGACAAAAAAGCGGGTATTCCTGTTGCTATTCGCCCCTGGTATTCGGTTGCGCCTCAGAATACTCTTGAATATACCCACTCTAATACGTGGATATCAATAGAAAACTACGGAACTAGCAGGAAGAGAAAAGCCCGCAAACCGTTGCTGGTTGCGGGCTTTCTTGGAAGAGCATGGAAGCTCTTGGATTTTAAAATGGTGCCGGAGGTCGGAATCGAACCGACACGGACCGAAGTCCGCTGGATTTTGAGTCCAGTGCGTCTACCAGTTTCACCACTCCGGCATTTCCTCAGAGATAGGCTTCCCGTCTACCAGAGAAGCTCAACTTATTGTAAGAGTTCAGCAGCACCTCATCTTCGCCCGTTTTGGCCTTTTCACATAGAGGGACTATAATTCAAAGACCCAAACGAACGAATCTAAGTCACTGCTGAACTCTTACAGCGTGGAGTTTTACCAAAAATTTTAGCCCCTGGCGAGCTATTACAACTTATTAATAATTCACTATAAAAAGCTCACCTTTGCATGTCAAGATATTAGGTAAGAGTTTTACCCAGGTTTATAGCCCCAGTGAACTATTACGATATAAGAGGCTTCCTCCTTGATATCACTTTAAATAAATCTTCTAAAATCGATAAAAATAGTCATTATCTGACCGGATTGTCAGAACAATTGACTGACTATTTTTTTCTTTTCTCCCAGTCTGCCAGAAAATTCTCCATACCGATATCGGTAAGAGGATGCTTGGCAAGCTGAGCTATAACTTTATATGGGATTGTAGCTATATCAGCACCGATAAGGGCGGACTCCATGACATGAAGAGGATTTCTTACGCTGGCAACAATAACCTCTGTCTGGTAACCATAATTATCATAGATATTCATAATATCTGCGACCAGATCCATTCCTGTCTGGGAAATATCATCAAGCCTTCCTATAAAAGGGCTGACAAAGCTTGCACCGGCCTTGGCTGCAAGTAATGCCTGGGCTGAAGAGAACACAAGGGTCACATTGGTTTTAATTCCTTCCGCAGCAAACTGCTTCACAGCCTTCAGGCCTTCTATAATCATCGGCACCTTGATCACAATATTAGGGTGGATTTCTGCCAACTTGCGACCCTCCTCCAACATTCCCTCAGCCTCGAGACTGACAACCTCTGCGCTGATCGGACCATCAACTGTTTCACATATCTCTTTCAGAATTTCCTCGAACGGTTTGTCTTCTCTAGCAATAAGAGAAGGATTCGTGGTCACACCATCAACCATTCCCATCTCGACCGCCTTCTTAATCTCTGTAATATTTGCTGTATCGATAAAAAACTTCATCGTCCTTCTCCTTGTTCTTCTAAAAAAGTTTTGCAGCATTTATCACTGCAGAAATAAAATGTTTCACCGTCTTTTACAGCCTGTATTGCCTGTCGCTTGGGAACATAGGAATGACATACTGGATCTTCGACGAGAGTATCCTGGGGGACCGTCTTTTGTCCTTTCGAATGCGTGTCAGTAACCTTCTGTCTTTTTCTGCTTCCAAACAGCAATCGGTATAGAATAAAAAAAAGTATCGCCAGAATAAAAATACGTAACGGAGTCATTTCAATCCCATGTTGTCTTGTTTACAATTTTATCTGAGACCAGATCCTTACGCATCATACTTGTTGTTTTTCCCGACACAGGGTGGATATGATCCGGGGCAAGTTCAGCAAGTGGCAGCAAGACAAACAACCTGTCCTGAATTTCAGGATGGGGGAGTACCAGTTGGGGCGTCATGAGCACCAGGTCATCATAGTACAGCAGATCAAGATCGATACTGCGATCAATTCCCTTGCTTCGGTCTCTCCCCAACTCCTTTTCAATGGCCAGCATCTTAGCAAGAAGGTCTTCAGGAGTAAGTTTAGTCTCGAGCACCCCGACCGCATTTACAAACCAATTCTCTGTTTCAACCCCAACAGGTTCTGATTTATACGGAGATGACAGACTGAACAAAACCCCGCAACCTGCTTCAGACAGCTTCTTCCAGGCATTTTGCAGATTTCTGCAGCCGTCACCTTCATTTGAGCCAAGCCCTATATAAACGAGTGCCACAGACTTTACAAATCGCTTAATCCAAGCACATCAAACATGCTGAACATCCCATTTTTCTTATCAGCGACCCAGGATGCCGCCACAGCAGCACCTCTGGCAAAATTATCACGATTATGGGCCCTGTGGATCAGTTCGATTCTCTCGCCAGGGCCGGCAAAATAGACTGTATGCTCACCAACAATATCGCCACCGCGAATCGTCTGGATTCCTATTTCCTGGTCGGTACGCTCACCGATAATGCCGTTTCTTTCAAACACCCCAACCTTCTGAAGATCACGCCCAACACCTAGAGCCGCCATTTCTCCAAGTTTCAATGCTGTTCCGCTTGGAGCATCTTTTTTCATTCGGTGGTGAGCTTCAACAATCTCAATATCGTAATCATCACCAAGAATAGATGCTACTTTCTGGGTTATTTTAAATAACACATTGACACCAATGGCCATGTTAGGGGCCTGCACTATCGCAATCTTCTCGGATAACTTTTTCAGCTCAGCCAGATTTTCCGGACTGAGTCCAGTGGTGCCGATCACCATGGCTTTATTATTTTCAGCGGCAACTTTTGCAAATTCCATTGTTGCGGTGTGAAAGGTGAAATCAATGAGCACATCACCATCATTGATAACGGCAGGAAGATCAGGACCAATTGCAACACCAATGGTGCCGAATCCTGCAACTTCACCGATATCCCTGCCAACATTTGGGTTGTCAGCCTGTTCAAAACCTCCCGCCAACTGCAGATCAGGGTTCTGGCTTACCATGTATGAAATACGCTGGCCCATACGTCCTGCAGCACCACAAACAATTACTTTTGTCATTGGATGATCTCCGTTGAAATCACTGTTCGATAATGTCTTTTCGAAAACTACCGTTTTCGAAAAGCAAGCTGTTAGCTTTTAAGATAAATCTTTTAAAATCATAAAGTTATACTAACTGCTAATCGCTAAAAGCTAACGGCTTTAAATAAGTCCTTGATCCTTTAGAACCACCTTCATCTGTTCCAGTTTTGCCGGGTCTATTTCCCACAATGGCTGACGGGGCAGACCTGATTTGATTTTACCCATCAGCTCCAATGTTTTTTTAGCAGGAACAGGATTAGTGTCATAGAACATGGATCCCATAAGAGGAAAGATCCTGTAATGTATCTCCCTTGCCCTTGCAACATCCCCCTCCAGGGCCGCTTCCATCAAAGCGGACATATTTTTCGGGTCAACATTTGATGTAACGGAAATAACCCCTGTTCCTCCAAGAAAAACCAGTGACATAGAGGTGAAATCATCTCCTGACATCACTGCAAAATCGTCAGGACAGCGACGAATGACATCGCTCGCCCTGTTCATATCTGCGGTCGCCTCCTTGATGCCAACGATATTATCAACCTGCGCGCAGCGTGCAACAGTGGCTGCTGTCATATCTATAGATGTTCTACTCGGAACATTATAAAGAATCATAGGAATGTCTACCGCTTCAGCCACACTCTTAAAATGCTGATACAACCCTTCCTGGGAGGGTTTATTATAATAGGGTGTGATGACAAGGGCTCCATCAGCGCCGGCTTCTTTAGCATGCCTTGTCAACTCAATAGTTTCCTGTGTTGCGTTTGATCCGGTTCCTGCCAAAACAGGAACCCGGCCATTCACCGTCTTAATGGTTAATTCCACAACCAGATGATGTTCCTCATGACTCATGGTGGCAGATTCACCGGTAGTGCCGCAGGGTACAATGCCATGGGTCCCGTTTTCAATCTGGAATTCAATCAAATCCTTTAAGCCCTGCTCATCTACCTGCCCATCTATGAACGGAGTGACAATTGCGACAAAGGCTCCACGAAATGGATTCATTTTTTCCTCCCTTTATTCAAAATTTGTTACTATTCAGCGAACTTACTGTAACTGTTCAGCAATGCTTCAGATGTGGATAAGCAGGTCAGCGAGCTATAGTTAACCCTATGTGAGATGACCTAATCGTGTGCGCCCTGAAAGAAGTACTCTTGGGGTGCAGACGAAGTGCTGCTGAACAGTTACAA
>JAUWDC010000238.1 GCA_030608985.1 Desulfobia sp.
CAAGGTGTATGCCAATAGCTAAAACGCCTGTGCTGCAAGGGGTGAGAAAAGGAGAGGGTGGGGGTTGTTACCTCATGGTAACGAACTGGAATTTTTCGGTGTTACTTCAAGGTAACGCCCCTGTTTTTCTTCAAGAGGATCTTTTTATCTTCGTATATAATATAGATAGGGTTGACTGGAGGACCAAATTGTTGCAATTATTATACATGTACTGCGAAGGGAAAAATGCAAACCAGGGAAATAGAATTTTTAGGCAAACAGGATAGAGGAGAAGATCAGGATGTCAGAGTCGACGAAATCTGAGGGGTATTCGGATTCCATTAAGAAGAAACTACGGGCAATCCCCAAGGTTGATGAGTGTCTAGGCTGGATTGAAGAGCATGTGGAGGCTCCAAAGGCATTTGTGAAGGCCGCAGTGCGAGAGCTTCTTGCTAATGAGCGGGATGCTATTCTGTCGGGAGCCGGGAGCAAAATTGAGGACTTGACGAAGAAAGTGCTTGTTCCTGAATTGAAAAAACGTGTGGCGGCCAAGGTAGCCTCGAATTTTCGTACCGTTATCAATGCGACAGGCGTTATTATCCACACCAACATGGGACGTTCATTGTTGCCCCCCGAGGCAATGGTTGGCTTGACAACCGTAGGAAGCCGCTATTCTAATCTCGAGTTTGACTTGACTACAGGGAAACGGGGGAGCCGGTATTCCCTGGTGGAAGATTTGTTGTGTGAGCTGACAGGGGCTGAGGCGGGTCTGGTCGTTAATAACAATGCTGCTGCCGTATTGCTTGTTCTGGATACTCTGGCCAACGGGAAAGAGGTTATTGTTTCCAGAGGCCAGCTTGTTGAGATCGGCGGGTCGTTTCGTATACCGGAAGTAATGAAAAAAAGTGGTGCAACCCTTGTCGAGGTGGGTGCTACCAATCGTACCCATCTGAAGGATTATGAAGGGGCGATCACTGATGAAACATCATTGCTTCTCAAGGTGCATATGAGTAATTACCGAATCATCGGTTTTACTTCGGAAGTTCCCCTGGAGGACCTGGTGAGTCTTGGCAGGAAACATAAAATACCCGTTGTGGATGATCTGGGCAGTGGAAGCCTTGTGGATTTGACTCAGTTTGGCCTGGAAAAGGAACCCACAGTTCAGGAAGTCATACGAGCCGGTGTCGATGTTGTCACTTTCAGTGGCGACAAGCTGCTTGGCGGGCCCCAGGCAGGTCTGATTGTTGGACGAAAGAAGATTATAGACCGCATTAAGAAAAACCATCTCAACCGGGCCCTGCGTATCGATAAATTTACTCTGGCAGCTTTGGAAGCGGTCTTTCGCCTTTATTTTGATGAGGAGAAAAAGGGCACTATTCCCACCCTGGCAATGATGGCTATGCCTGTGGATGTTATTGAACGTCGAGCCAAAAGGTTGACTCGGCGTGTGAAAAAACTCTTGGGCGATCACTGTGATATGGAAATTGTTGCCGTAGAGTCCCGGGTGGGTGGAGGAGCCATGCCGGAGCAGGGCCTGCCTAGCAGAGCAGTAAGTTTAAGACCTCGGAGCATGAAGTTAAGCCTGTTCGAAAATAAACTGCGCGAAGCCCCTGTGCCGATTATTGGCCGTATTGAAAACGAACGAATGCTGCTTGACATGCGGACAGTGGCGGATGATGAGGTGGTAATAGTGGCCCAAACGCTCTGCTTTATCTTTGGAGTGGAATAATGGGGCCTTTTGATTGGCGGGAAAAGGATATTGAGATTGGTGATTTTGATCTCCTCGGTGCGGAATTTGTTCCTATAGTTCAGTATTCATTGCAGTGTGATGCCGTCTATTTTGCCGGACCGGCAGCGGACGCTGTTATTCAGCCTGCCTGGAAGGCAGGTGTCGAAATGGTTCGACATGAACAGAAAGGGGTATGGGATTCAAATGATAAAGATGTGCTGTACCTCCCTGTCTGGTCAAGAAACGATCTCGCCGGCGTGGCAGTTGCCACTGGCTGTAGTAAAGCTGTTCAAAAGTATACGCCGGGACAGCTTCATGAAACAAGTAAGCAGATTTCCATAGAAATGAGGCTGCTGAAACAATCTTGTGTCGACCCGGTTACCGGCCTTTTCAATGGGAGGGGTCTGATCAGTCGGGTAAGGAGGTTGCAGCAGTCGATCGCTACAGGGGAGAGTAATGCTTTTTTTTCACTGCTTCTTGTGGAGCTTCATCCGCGGGCCTCTGATGCAAGGCTTGCCCTTGAGTCTGCAAAAAAAGCAGCGGCCTTTCTGACTTCCCTGGTTGGCCACATGGCAGTTCCCTGTCACCTCGGTAGCTCCATATTCGGTTTGATATGGGAAGGGGTGGCGGAAAAAGAGGCCTTGAAGACAGCGGATCTTTTGCTCCGCCGGTTAAAGAGGGAGAATTTTCCGAGGGGGCATATTGGTATTACTGCTTCTGATATTGAACCGCCTGAAACCGGCGAGGGTGAGGTTTTTTTTGAGCAGGCATGGCAGGCGCTGGAAATAGCCAGAAAGAGAAGTCCTTTTGCTCTTTGTTCCTATCGATATGTGAGTAACAGCTGTGCCCATCCTCTCAAAGCGGTTGCCCCAGAGATAATGTCAAGGCTCAGAAGCTTGTGGAGTAAAAGTGATAGCTTTGGGATGGTGCAGCTGCATAAGGATAAAGGTGGTGACGGGGGAGGTTTTGACGTTGCTCTGAAAGGCTGTATAGGGCGGGTGCCATGTTTCATAATTGAAGATGATGGTTTGATCTTTCTTGATGGGCGGGATGAGAAGGAAATGCTGCAATGGTGTGAAGGGATTCAGCAGGAGTTGGCTCATGCTGGTTATTCCGTTTCCATGGGTATCGCTCTCTATCCCTGCCAGTCATCAAAAAAGAGCGATGTGCCTGGCAATTGTCAGAGGGCTCTGCTGCACACAGCATTTTACGGGCCGGGAAGCATGACGGTTTTTGACGCTGTCAGTCTTAATATCAGTGGAGATGTCTATTACAATGAAGGTGATCTCGCCAGTGCCGTAAATGAGTATCGCCGGGGGAGAGCTTTTGATCCTGAGAATACCAACCTCATGAACAGTTTAGGGGTTACATATGCCAATATGAATAAGTACGCAGAGGCCGTTACTCAGTTTGAAGAGGTTCTGGCCAGGGATAAAGAGAACTTTATGGCACTGTATAACCTTGGTTTTGCCCGTCTGGCTCTCCATGACAGGAAAAAGGGCCTTTATTATCTTGAAAAAGCCTGCCTTTCCGGAGAGAGAAATTTTGATCTTTTTTTTCAACTTGGGAAACTCTATTGCCTCAACGGGCGCTATAAAGATGCGGTGAACGTGCTTCAGCAGGGGGAGAAACTCGGTCCTGAAAAAGTAAGTGACATCAGCCACGGTGCTGTGTATCGATATCTCGGTGAAGCCTATAAAGGAGTTGGGGAGAATGCAAAAGCAATCGTCAGTCTGCAGCGAGCCTCCCGTTATAATCCTGGTGATGGTACGGCGTTAAGTATGTTGGGTGAATTGTACAGTGAGGAAAAAGAAGGTGATGAAATTGCACTTTCCCTCTGTCGACAGGCCGTGGAATTGGAAAGTGATCAGGCCGGCAAC
>JAUWDC010000309.1 GCA_030608985.1 Desulfobia sp.
CAGGTTCATTACAGAACGGCGAGAATGTCACTCTTATCGGGTTCGGTACCTTCTCAGCAGTAAAGAGGGATGCTCGTACCGGTAGAAATCCCCAGACTGGTAAAGCTATGAAGATACCTGCCAAGACAGTGGTTAAGTTCAAAGCAGGGAAAAAATTGAGTGATACCGTGAAGTGATTCCGTCCTTTTTAGTGGCATTTCATTTCACAATATTTTCTCATAAAATCATTTGTGATTGTGCCTAGGCGATCATCAAGAATGGCATATACTTTATCCACAATTTCACTGGGCACTTCCCCATAGAATGCCTGGGCAATGCCACCAGTAATACAAGCCAACGTATCAGAGTCACCACCAAGGGATACAGCCGTTCTGATCGCATCTTCAAAACTGGTCGAGTCTATAAAAGCTCGGATTGCTTGCGGGACTGTTCCCTGGGAGGAGACGTCAAAACTGTAATTGTGACGGATTTCATCAACATGTGTGTTTAAATCATATTGGAATTTTGTTTCGATGAATTCCTTGATCTCGTCCTTAGATTTGCCCGTTCGTGCTAGAAAAATTGCGGTTGCTGTTGCTTGTCCACCCTTGATTCCTTCAGGATGATTATGCGTTATCTTGGTATACTCAGCAGCTTTTTGTAACACGCTTTCGATATCATCATAGGCATATCCTACAGGACTGATGCGCATGGCTGCACCGTTTCCCCAACTGTTATAAGGCCCTGCATTTCTATCCTGAGCCCAACGATGGAAACTGCCGCCATAACCTGCATCAGGATACAAATTATAAAATTTTCTTAGGTTGTCGGCATAAGGTGTCCCTGTCAAAATGGAATCTGCCAGAGCGACGGTAAGAACAGAATCGTCTGTGAAGAAGGCACGGTCAGAAAATAAAGGGAAGTCCTTTGTCTTGATGTTATCCCATTCGTACACTGACCCAATGATGTCTCCTGCAATCGCACCAATCATTTATTTTATCCCCCTTACATGTGTCTCTTGACTGGAATACATGCTGCTTATGACTAATCTCTTTATCTTTTGGAAGCCACTTTAGCCACCCATATAGTGATAAAAACAAGTAGACGAGAAATAAATAATCTACCAGGGGCATTTCTACACGGGTCAATAACAGGCTCCAGCTGACATTAGCAAAAGACCATATAAATCCATAAAAATAAACTTTAGGATGATCTAGCAAGGAGCCTAACGCACTAGTATAATTTTCTGCTCTGTCCATCACATTGTCACCGAAATATTATTTTTTGAAACATGAAAAATTCCCACAATCTCATTTACCAGGTCTTTGATTGAGGGGTACTCAGACTGATCAATCAGATCGTTGTGAAAAGTTTCCATACCATTCTCATTTTCAGCGACAATGAAACCGCAACGAACTCTGTCAGCAAATTCCATCTTTCCATTATCAAGATATACAGTGACGTTCTTAACCATAAATTCCTCCATAAAATTAGATAAGTATTCTTTACGATTAAGTTCAGGATAACAAGACAGGTAGGACAGATAGTGTCCGACCAAAAATTATTTCAAAAAATTAGATTAGATTGAAGAAATAGTGATGCTAGAGGGAGGTATGTGAGTTAAACCGTGTGATTATAGAGTGAAAGAATTGCTGCAGAGTTTTCTGGACGGTTATTTCTGGTTTTATCGGCCTTTTTCTAGGCAGTTTCTTTTGTGACGTAACCTTAAAAGACTCAGGAAGAAGGTTAACTTTCAGCTTCCCTTCCGCCTGTTGATCTTACCACTGCCAATCCTATTTGATCGCTTCCTTCCTATTCAGGCCTTGCCATCTCATAAACAGGTAGATAACCAGTGCTCCGACAAACATACGGACCGTTGTAACCCTCCAGGCCTGTTCGTTTTAGAAATGTGAAAAAAGTAGGATTTGTGTTCGTTGTAAGCAGTAGAGAAGGCTATTTGTGAGTAACTACCCCGCTCATCCCTACACACTCCTTACAATATTTCTGATCAGTGGAGTCACTCTGGCATTCGGGACAGTATTTTTTGCCACAGCTATGGCAGGTGTTAAGAGAGGAGGAATCAACTTCTTTTTTACAGATCTGGCAGCTTATTTTTTCGTTTGACATTGAGCACCTCTTCGTGGAAGTTTTTTTTTATTTTATCACAATTCGATATGATGCTGAATGGTTTTGTGAAAATAAATTGTAAGCTATGGCAGGGGGGCGCTAATGTTAGGCTAAAAGTGACAGCGGGTGTGTGTTTTTCTGTGCCACCTCATAGGTACTCAGGAATAGTCTCAACTCGCCACTCGTTGCCAACTGCTTAACCTTGCCGCATTTATTTTTCGAATGGTGACAGGCTCTTTTCGCTAGAAGATTCAATGGAGATAAAAAAAGCCCCGCTTCAACAGTGACTCTCTTAAAGCGGGGCAATAAAGATTTAGATTGTTTACAATTTACTATTCAGCGTAGGAGCAGAAGTAGACTGCTTCTTCTTCATCATAGAAGCAAGGAATTCCTGTATCATGACCTTTGGGGAATTTTGCTTTGTGCTTCTCAGCAGGGACTTTTTTGAAGGCAGTCTCATCTACACCTTTTGTACCCTCTGGCACAAAAGAGCAAAAATAGACATCTTCTTCTTCGTCATAATAGCAGCCGGTACTTGGGATGTCATGGCCATCGGGGAAAAGCAATTTGTGTTGCGCTCCAGGGACTCTCTTGAAAGTGGCGTCACTGGCAACAGCAAAAGTAGCGCTAAAGGCAAAAAGCATGAGAACTGCTAATAGAGATGTAAGTGTTAACGCATTGATCTTTTTCATTTTGAACCTCCCCTTTTGGGTTGAATTTTTTAGTTTTT
>JAUWDC010000112.1 GCA_030608985.1 Desulfobia sp.
AAGGTTACCAAGAAACTGCAGGGCCACATCTTTGAAAGCAAGCGTGGGGCCATGGAACAGCTCAAGGATGTGCAGGCCTCCCTTATGAACCAGTGGGGTAACCCCCTCAGCATTAAAGGTCGTGTAAGAGCGGTTGATGATATCTTTCAAGTCGCTGCTTGGAATATCATCGACGAATCTTGACATAACCTCAAAGGCAAGTTCGGCATAGCTCATTTTTTGCCAGGCACTGAGGGTTTCACTGCCGATTCGGGGAATGGTACGAGGGAGGAGCAGCCCGCCATCCTCTGCAAGACCCATCATGACAGCTTCAGTAAACAGGATGGGGGAGACTCCTCCCCTGGTGCTTAAGTATTGCATAATCCTAATTATATCTCATTTGGTTCAACAGATTTTTGACGTTGGCTTCAGTCTTGGGGAGTAGATTCTATTTCAACGCGTTTGCCTTCTGACCAGAGCCCTTCCATGTCATAAAATTTCCGTTGTTCATGGTAAAAAATATGGACCACAATATCATCAAAATCCAGGAGAACCCACATCCCCTCCCGGAGTCCTTCTGCGCTGGATGTCTTTATCCGCTTTGACCTGAATTTGGCTTCGATCGTTTCTGCCAGGGCCTGAACGTGCCGAGTTGATTTACCGCTCATAATTAAAAAATAATCAGTGAAGGTGGTCAGGCCACGTACATCGAGAATAACCAGCTCTTCTGCTTTGGTGTCAAGCGCTGCCTGAGCACAAATTTGTGCTAATTCGTAGCCGGTCTTATCCTGGTACTCTTTCTTTATTTGTTTCATAATTATTTGTTCCCTTTTACCTCAGGGCTGTCAATTTTTTTGTTCTTTTCGTTTTGATTTTCTCGGAGGAAACTCAAAACTTACTTTACCATTTTTTGCAAGAACCAGAAAGGCATCAAAGGGCCTCTTTTTCTTGGAGATAAAACCTTCAATCAATTCAGTCCTGCCTTGCGAGAGGAGCTGTCTGATATTTTCTTCGGTTATTTCCTTGGAGAGGATTATCCTGCTGATTTTGAGACCTTTTTTCTCACCGTCGAGAGCAGATTCAGACATAAACGCCATTGGGGCGCCAAATACCTTGGTTCCGTCAACAGGAGAATTGCCAAGAGAAATGCTCTGTTTTATGGCATCAATATCAAGATCAGCATTTGAGTCGGCGAACATAAACTCAATTTTATTATTGGTAAGTCGAACTGAAGCTGTGAAAAGCTTACCTTTTTTTGATCTGAAATCGCTGAATGGCCCGATGGTCTCACCCTGAAGCAGGGCAACAACCTCAGGCTCGGCCAACATGCGACCGCCAAGTATCTTGCGAATACTTATCTTTTGATCTTCTGAAATATAGGCAGTGGGGGAATTGAAAATACGGATGTTGTTGACGGGACTGAAAGGCGCTTCCTGACGTACCTCGTCGTTTTCAAAATTTTTCACCTGGTCGATGATGTGACTGGTCATCGACCTGATTTCATCCATGAATTTTTCCCGGGTAAGTTCGCCTCTCAGGATTTGGTTGAGTTTGAACTCCCATTCGCCGGTCATTTCGGGAGAGGCGAGGACTTCTATTTTCATGGCTTCAAGCAGGGCCAAAAGCTCAAAGGCCTTGCCGGTAGGTGTCAGGTCTTTTCCTTCACGAACAACATATTTCTCCTTGATAAGCTTCTCAATGATGGCGGCTCTGGTTGCGGGAGTGCCGAGGCCACGTTCTTTCATTGCATCGGCAAGGTCATCATCTTCGACCAATTTGTCAGAATTTTCCATGGCCGAGAGTAAAGTTGCCTCGTTGAATCGTGCCGGTGGCTTTGTGTCGTGGTCTTCCTTTTCAACATTGCTACAGGATATCAAGGCGTCTTGGGGCACAGGGGCAATGATTTTGTCTTGGCCCTCTCCCCCAGTCGTTCCGTAAATTGCTTTCCAGCCAGCCTCAAGCAAAATTTTTCCTTCGGTTATAAAGGTCTCTTGTTGAACGTAAGAATATCGTTTGGTGTTCTGAAATACTGCCGGCGGAAAAAACACCGCCAAGAAACGTTGTGTCACCATCTGGTAAATTTTAAATTCAGGTTCCGATAGATCTGAAGGCAGTAGGATTGTAGGGATGATGGCATGGTGATCGGAGATTTTAGCGTTATTGAAAATACGCTTATTGGGACGAACGTAATTTTTATCCAGTGCTTCCCTGGCAAATTTGCCAAGCTTCCAATCTGATTGACTCTTCAGGGTGTCTTTAACGATGGTAACATAGTCTTCAGGTAAATGTTTACTGTCGGTTCGGGGATAGGTCAGTACTTTATGTCTTTCATAAAGGGCTTGGGCTATTCCCAGCGTGTTTTTTGCTGAAAAGCCAAATCGTGAATTGGCTTCCCTCTGAAGAGAAGTAAGATCGTAGAGTTGGGGCGAGCCCTGTGTGGTTCTTTTACTCTTTTCTTCTATGGTAGCGGCTTTACCGGTGCAGTTAGCTATGATGGCATCGGCATCTTCGACTTTCCAGATTCTGTCCGCTCTTTTATAAGGATCTTCAGGATCCTTAATAAAGCTAACGTCTACCCATTTTCCATCATAGGATTCGTCGTTGAAGGTGAAATGCGCAAGCAGGTTCCAGTACGGGCGGGAAATGAACTCGAGGCGGGAACGTTCACGTTTGACAAGCAGTGACAGGGTGGGCGTCTGCACCCTGCCGCAGGGAGTAAGGAAAAAACCCCCTCGGCGGGAATTGAAGCCGGTCAGAGCCCTTGTCGCATTTATCCCAATCAGCCAGTCAGATTCCGAACGACAGAGTGCGGTATCTTCAAGTGGAAGCAATTCTTCGTTTTCCCGTAATGATTCAAATGCTTTTTTGATTGAGTCTCCCGTCATTGACTGCAGCCATAACCGTTTAAATGATTTTTTAGCGACGGACTTGTTCCAGACGTATTTAATAATATATTTAAAAATTAACTCGCCTTCGCGACCAGCATCACAGGCGTTGATGATTTCTGTGACATCCTTACGCCGGATCAGTTTCTGCAGAGCATTCAGCTGCCCTTTAGTGCCTGCAAGGCCTTTGAGGGGAAAGGTATCTGGCAGGATGGGTAAATTACCCATATCCCATTTCTGATATGCCGGATCAATTTCCTCTGGATAACAGATGGAAACAAGGTGGCCAATGGCATAGGAGACGACGAATTTATCTCCTTCGAAATGGGTTTTTTCTTTTTTGAATTTGCCGGGAAGTACTTTGGTTAAATCAGCAGCAACACTTGGTTTTTCGGCAATTATGAGAGTTTTGTCTGTCATGAATTTGAATGTTGATCAGGTTAAGTAAACGGTTCAGCCAGGTCGGAGTCAATAGCTATGTGGTATTGTGTAGTAGTGTTCCATCAACAAAACCTTAGAAGTAATGTCGGATTTTATGCCAAATTACAGTGAGATGTGAATGCTGCTGACCTGAGACGCAGTAAATTGTGTAACGTTGGAAGGTAATTGGAACAGAGGTTTAAATAAAGGTACAACCGTTGTTTGTCAAATAGAATTTTTCATATTTTACTTAGGCTTTAGAAAATACAATCACGGATTGAAATAAGGCTTTCATTAAGGCAGTTAATTGGATTTACATAATAAAACTGAAGTATTCCAGTCAAGGTAAACCCCGTAATTCAATGGTATGATGGTGGTTAAAGTCAGTTTGGCATGTTTTGTCGGAGCAATATGCTACGGGGTAATATGTTATAATGACAGCAGGTAGCAGTTGTAACGCGACAAGAACCAATTAAGTCTTCATGATTCTGAGTTAAGTGGAGTGCCAGTGGTGCCTTTCGGCTTGACAATACTTGTGGAATATGGTTTCTTTCCGCGTCGGGTAATCTGTTTTCTGCTTTGATATGAAATCGTTTCCGGTGGACTTCTTTGCAGGTCTTTTGCTGGTCTTTCGATCAAGTTTGGGATTTTTTGCTTATACATCCCGTTGCTTTTCAGTAGTGGGATGGTTTTTTGGAAGTGGGCTTTGCCCGCTTTTTTTTATGTCCGCATATAGGTCGTTGCAGTTGTTTTTGAAAAGGAACTATTCCTTCGGGCTGCGAGGCAGGAGTGGTTGGGGTAGGAGTAATGAGTGAATTAATTGTCGATAAAGTGCAGGAATTCTTACAAGGCCTGCTGTCCTCTATGGAGCTTGAACTTTTTGATGTTCAGTTTCTCCGGGATGGGCAAGGGTGGGTCCTTCGTGTTTTTATTGATTCGGAAACAGGCGTGACACTAGACCATTGCAGTGATGTCAGTCGTGAAATAAGCCGCTATCTTGATGTGGAAGATTGTATCGATCATGCATACAATTTAGAAGTGTCTTCTCCCGGTTTGGAAAGACCGCTCAGGTCAGCGGATGAATTTCGACGGTATTGCGGAAAGAAGGCCAGGGTTCGAGTACATAATGCAATCGATGG
The DNA here is from genome assembly GCA_030608985.1 of Desulfobia sp. Lineage (GTDB taxonomy): Bacteria > Desulfobacterota > Desulfobulbia > Desulfobulbales > SURF-16 > Desulfobia. The sequence goes on from JAUWDC010000112.1 coordinate 4,424, forward strand.
CGAGAAGGTGTTTGAGGGTGTAATTGAAGAGGTTGTTGATGATCAGATACACCTGAAACTTGAAAATGGTCGTTCCATGCTGTTTTCTTTTGAAATGATAAATAAGGCCAGGTTGGCAATCTGAGCAGGACGGGCCCATATTTTTTGAACAATGCAATGTTCTCCGCATGTCGGAGTTGAAAGTCATAATGACGGGGTAAGAGAATGCTGTCAGATTTGAAACGCATAATCGACCAGATCAGTAGAGATCGAGGTTTTGATAAAACATTACTGATAGAGGCCATCGAAGAGGCGGTCCAGTCTGCTGCCAGGAAAAAATTTGGCAGCCGTCGAGACATGGAAGTTAGGTATAATGAGGAATTTGGTGAAGTAGAGGTTTTCCAGTTCAGAATAGTTGTTGAAGAGGCTGAGGACGAGCAGACCGAGATCTCTTATGATGAAGCCAGAAAGCTCGACTCTGAAGTACAGATTGGTGATGAGCTCGGTGAAAAAATGGAAGATATCACTGACCTGGGCAGGATAGCAGCGCAGTCTGCCAAGCAGGTTATTATCCACCGAATGAAGGATGCTGAACGGGAAGTCATTTATGACATGTTTAAGGATCGTGTAGGTGAGGTTGTAAGCGGTATAGTTCAGCGTTTTGAACGTGGAAACATGATAGTCAACCTTGGTCGTACCGATGCGATTTTGCCTAAGGATCAACAGATTCCAAAGCGTTCTTTTAAACAGGGTGATCGGATAAGGGCGTATCTGAAAGAGGTTCGGCAGACAAGCCGTGATTCTCAGCTTATTCTGTCCAGAACTTGTGATGAGTTTCTTGGTAAGCTGTTTCACATGGAAGTTCCGGAAATGGCCGAAGGGATTGTCCGGGTCATGGGTGTTGCCAGGGAGCCTGGATTTCGTGCCAAAATAGCCGTTAGTTCTTCCGAGGGAGACGTTGATCCGGTAGGTGCCTGTGTTGGTATGAAGGGATCTAGAGTACAAAACGTTGTGCAGGAGCTGCAAGGTGAACGAATTGATATCGTT
>JAUWDC010000045.1 GCA_030608985.1 Desulfobia sp.
ACCGGCACGACCATATTAATCTGTTCTAAATGTTCCAAACTGCTTTCAACTAAACTTGTAGGGATTTTGAGCTTTTTGCTTATTTCTGAAGCTGTCAGTTTGCTTGCATCTCTGTTGAATTCCCGACAAATGAGAAGCAGGATGCTCAGACATATTTTTTCCTGGGCGCTGAAATGAAGTTCTTCATTAAAATCTATAACCTGAAAATCTCCGACATGCTGGCAGGCAAAATTAAGAAGAGCCCCTGCGAGGACGATAACCCAGCTGACATAGAGCCATATCATGAAAATAGGGACACTGGCAAAAGTGCCATAAATGGCATTGTATTTTGCCACGCCTACCTGAAAACTGATAAAGCTTATCTGGGTCACTTGCCAGGAGAGGCCTGCTACAATTCCGGCAAAAAGGGCTGAACGTATATGGACGGTAGTGTTTGGGATAATAATATAAATCAAAAAGATTACCAGGATACTGGAAAGCCAGGGGAGGCTCAGAAGAAAGAGTTTCATGGCCCCGGCAAACAATCCTATCTCAAGTAATTTTTGAGTAAAAGCGTGGCTGCTGAGTGTTGTTGACAACCCAAGAGTAATAGCAAGAAGCAGAGGACCTAGAATCAGGAGGGCTAGGTAGTCGGTAAATTTTCTTATGAGGGTGCGCGGTTTACCTATCTCCCAGATGCTATTAAAAGAATTCTCAATCTGTCCAAGCATTGAAATCGACGTGTATAATATAAATGCTAGGCCAATATAGCCAAGGGCTTTTACATTGGTCTTATCAACGTACTCCAAAATTTTAGGAATAAGGCTATCAGCGATTCCGCCACCAACAGTTTTTTCAAGCAGGATAGTTTCTATCTTGTCTTGAACACCAAAACCTTTGGCAACTGCAAAGACCATTGCAAGAAGAGGAATCAGTGAAAGAAGGAGTTGAAATGAAAGGGCGGCGGCGTGATTAAAAAGCTGTTTGTTAAAGGGATCTCGAACAGTGATAACAATGATTTTGAGAAAACGGATCCATGCTCTAAAAAGGGAAGATAGTTCCTCTTCTTTATATGCCCAAAGTTTACTGCCAAATCCTGTAGATGGTTGAAAACGAAGTTTCAATACACACCTTCCTTGCGTCTTGAAGGAGTATTTTTTTTGTCTGTGCCGGACAGGCGCCTCAAACGTATGTTGTAGTTTACAGTGTACCGCATTGCTATAAAACTATATAGAATTTTTTTGTTATTGCGCTGTTTCCAAAATCGAAGACAATATTGTTTTGAGCGCACCTATTAGAAGGACTCTAAGTCATAATGCTTTCTCTAACTGCTCCAATATGGTATAGAATCCTATTGATTTGACTCATATTGCCATTTTCCTGATGGTGATGATCGCAACAATTCCGGCTGGAAAAAAGGAAATGAAAAAGGGTACTGTAAAGCGTGAACTGATCGGCAATGAAGGCATGGTGTTACTCGACACCATTCGGCGATTAAATCGTCGGAATGCTACTGATCGGGTGATGAAGCTGATAAACAAGACGCATCCTGCTGATATAGCGTGGGTTTTTCGTCATCTGAGTCCGGTTGAGCGTTCCACTATTTTTAATATTGTCGCTCAATCCAGCGAAGTAGCCGATTTCCTGAGCGAGCTTGATCTGGCAATTATGCTCGAGCTTGTTGAGGACCTTACTCCAAAATTTATGGTGGCTATCATCAAAGAAATGGCCACCGATGATGCTGCTGATCTTCTTGAAGCTTTGCCTGATGAATTTGCCAATGAAATACGGCAGCTCATGGGTAAGGAAGACCGGGAAGAGGTTGATGAGCTCATGCAGTATCACCCGGAATCAGCGGGTGGACTGATGTCACCAGACTTTATGGCCCTGGATGAAGAGTTCAGTGTTGGTGATGCCATCAAAAAAGTTCAGGAACGCAGTGAAGAAAAGGAGATGTCTTTTTATCTCTATATTACCCATGGTGATGAAGGTCAGCTTAGTGGGGTATTGTCTCTGCGTGAACTTCTCATGCATCCTCCCTACAGGCAACTGAGCAATATCATGAACCCCAAAGTTATTGCTGTTGGTACAGACACTGACCAGGAAGAAGTTGCGCATATTGTTTCACAATACAATATTCTGGCTGTTCCTGTTGTTGACCCGTCATATTCAGTTATTGGTATTGTTACGGTTGATGATATCATTGACGTTATCCGAGAGGAAGCCACAGAAGATTTCCTGCAGATGGCTGGTGCTGGTAAGGATAGAGAGATTCTCCTCAAGTCAACGGTTGATAACGCGATTACCAGGGCTCCCTGGCTATTTGCAAGTTGGGTGGGTGGGGTCCTTGCCGCTCTGATAATAACATTTTTCGAGGATGAATTACGGCAGGTTATTGCACTGGCAGCTTTCATCCCAATTGTAATGGGTATGGGGGGCAATATCGGCACGCAGTCCAGTACTATTGTGGTTCGTGGAATAGCTACTGGACGGATAAATATGAACGAATTAGCCAAAGTCATTTTTAAGGAAATGCGTGTTGGTGTTATGCTTGGTACATTTTATGGTCTGATTTTAGGGATAGCGGCCTACTTTACATATGGGGACCAACCGATTCAGCTCGGTCTTGTCGTGGGCTTATCCGTCCTTTTTGCCATGGCCTTGGCCGCAACTGTAGGAACTTTCGTACCATTGATTCTCAAACGTCTGGACATCGACGCGGCTGTGGCAACCGGTCCCTTTGTCACCACATCTATTGATATTTTTGGAGTTTTTGCCTATTTTCTCATTGCAAAATTATTGATGAATATATAATGAATTCTCATCCTCCACGTCGTAAGATATCGCCATTATTGCTTTTTATCATTGGGTTAATCCTTCTTGGGTGGTTTTTTGCGAAGCCCGACAGAAGAGTACACAACCCTGATGCCACTCCCCGGGCCATTACGGCCAGGGGAGATCTGGCGGCAGATGAAAGAAATACAATTGAACTATTCGAAGCAACTTCTCCTGCTGTTGTCTATATTACAAGCATTGAACTGCGCCGTAACTTATTCAGCCTTAATGTCCATGAAATTCCCAAGGGAACAGGTTCAGGTTTTGTTTGGGATAGAGAAGGTCGAATTGTTACCAATTATCACGTCATTGAAGATGCCAGCCGGGTCCATGTAACTTTGGCTGATAACACAACATGGAAGGCAGCACTTGTTGGAGCCACGCCAGACAAGGATATCGCAGTGTTGCAGATTACTGCACCTGTAGAGAGTCTTAAGCCAATTCCTATTGGAGAATCGGATACTCTTCTCGTTGGCCAAAAGGTATTTGCAATCGGCAATCCTTTTGGTTTAGATCAGACTATCACCAGCGGTATTGTCAGTGCTTTGGACCGAGAAATTAAATCTGCAAACGGTATGACTATTCATGACGTGATTCAGACTGATGCCGCAATTAATCCTGGGAACTCAGGAGGTCCGTTGCTTGATAGTGCAGGCCGATTGATTGGCGTGAATACCGCTATATACAGTCCTGTTGGTATCAGTGCCGGCATTGGTTTTGCCGTACCTGTCAATGAAGTTAACCGTGTTGTCACTCAGATTATCAAATACGGTCACATTATCAGGCCTGGGCTTGGCGTTTCTGTTGCCAATGAAAGACTGGCAAAACGGCTTGGGATTGACGGTATTCTCATCGCAAGGGTGGAAAAAGACAGTGCTGCAGAGGCTGCCGGGCTGCGTGGTATAAGAAGGATTGACGGAGAATTGTATCTTGGCGACATAATAATCAGTATAGATGGTGCGTTAGTAAGAAATCTTGATGACCTCCGTCAGGAACTTGATCGCCATAAAGTAGGGGATGAGGTCACTCTTAGAATTGTCCGCGATGATCAAGATTTTCAGGTAAAAGTCATACTGGAACAGGTGGGATGAAAATTTGAATTGGTGGACTAGAAGCCTGAGAAGCCTCATATCATTTGATGACGGAGAGAGGCTCGATCTCTTTAAAATATTTCCTTCCCTGAGAAGATTCTTAGCAGCAAGGCATCACTACGCTCAATTACGTACGGCCGGTGATGTTCTTTTTATTGTAGTCCTTATTTCCGGTTTCTTTGGCCCCCAGGATCCCACCCGAAATTTTGCTGTTTTCCTGACGTGGGGTATCCTGTGGCCTTCCATTGTTCTTTCCTGGTTTTTTCTTGGTCGTATGTGGTGCGGTATCTGTCCATTTCCTGGTCTTGGAGTATTTTTTCAGAAAAAAGGATGGACGTTAGGACTTAAGAGGCCGAAAGTTCTACGGAAATATGGTGTGTACTGGTCTGTTGTTCTTCTTTTTCTGATTATCTGGTTTGAGACAGTAGCCGATCTTGCCCACTGGCCGGCCGGCACTTCCTATCTTGTCCTTGCCATTGTCATTGGTGCGGCAATTATGGCTGTCTTGTATCCAGGACAGTCCTGGTGTCGGCATTTATGTCCGCTTGGAAGGATGACCGGTGCCGCATCAACACTCGCTATTACCGAATTCAGGGCAGATCATGATAAATGCAGAGGGTGCAAAACATTGGCCTGTAAAAAAGGGTTTGAAGGCAAACCTGGCTGCCCCGTTTATCTTGGAGCCGTATCTGTTCAGAATAACCTCCATTGCCTGGTATGTGGTCATTGTCTTCCTTTCTGTGACCGCAATTCCCCGCAGTTATTGTTTCGTAATCCATATAATGAATTGATTCATAACCGCGGGAGGTACATTACCTGTACCTGGACAGTCCCTTTTCTTATCGGGTCTCAATTGGCGAGATTTTTCAGGGACAAATCCTATTATCCTCAGCTCCTTGAGATGACAGCACTCTCCGATGCCCTGTTTTTTAGTATATTACTTATACTCTGTATTGCTGTAGTACTTGCCGTTATTTATTTCGGGTCAATACTTTTTAAAATTCCTCCAAGCGATCCCGATTTCGGCAAACTTACACCAATGGTACCAGTCCTTATTCCGATGGCTTTTACAGGAGAATTGGTGTATCGAATGACCCATTTTGCTGAAGGTATAGGAGACTTTATTCCCACAATTGGCCGACAGTTTTATCTTTCATTTCTTGAATATTTTTCTTTTGGTGTGCCGGATTTTCCTGTCCAGGTTCTGGCCGCCTTTTTTATGATGAATGGAGCAATTGCAGGAGGATATATACTGTGGCGTTATGCTCTAGGGGAGTTTGAGGGGGTTTTGGAATTGAAAAATTTTGCCGGACTCCATTTTCTGCTTGGCGGGATTCTCTTTATTTTTCTATGGGTTATTTTTTGACGTATTCATAAAAAGTCTTTTTTTCACCACAGAGCACACAGAGACCACAGAGAAATTTTTTTATTACAAGCAGTTACCTCTGAGATCTGTGTGTGCTCTGTGGTTAATTTATAGTTTTTACGACTTTAGCATCTTGACGCCCTGATTTTTTTTCTTTGTTCCTGGCTAATTGCCGCATGGTTTCCGTTGGATCCGATTCATCTCTAATTTCCTGCCCGACTATTTCTTCGATAATATCTTCCAGGCTGATAACACCAGTCATTCCACCATATTCATCTACTACGCAGAAGAGGTGCTGGCGTCTTTCAAAGAAATCGACAAGAAGGTTGTTGAGTTGCGCTGTCTCAGGAACAAAATGAACCGGTTTCATGAGTGATGCGAGCGCCAGGTTTTCACGCCTTTCGGCTACACTCAGTAAAACATCTTTACGGAGGACAATGCCGACAATTTCATCAGGTTTGTGATCATAGACAGGAACTCTGCTGTGGCGATTCCACTGGGCCTTCAATTTCTGCGCTTCAGACACTGACAGGTCTTTGTTCAGTGTGAAGGTGACAGTCCTCGGGGTCATGGCTTGGCGAACAGATTTTTCTTTCAGTTCTATAATATTGCGGATGATTTTTTCCTGCTGGGGATCAATTTCACCGGATTTTCTGCTTAACAGAGCCATGGCCTGGATTTCTTCAGCTGATACCGACGATTCCTGCTTATAACGAGGAATTATTTTAATTGTCAATTCGCAGAGCCAGACAATTGGAGCAAGAATTTTTACAAGAGCTGCAAGCGGTAAGGCGATCAAAGGCGCGAGTTCCTTGCAATACACAACTCCTATAATTTTGGGTAAAATTTCAGAGAAGATTAGAATAGCAAAGGTGAAGATAGCGGAAAATAGACCAAGATAAACGTCACCGAGTACGGCAGCTGCGGCAGCGCCAGCGATAGCAGCACCCATTGTATGGGCAATAGTGTTTAAGGTGAGTATTGCTGTAATAGGCTGCTGGATGTTCAGCTTGAGTTTTTTCAGAATTTTACCGGAGAGGCGTCCCGATTTTGATAATACTTCTACCTGGCTTATAGACACCGAGTAAAGTACTGATTCGAAAATGGAACAGAGAGCTGAAACAACAATGGCAATTCCAGTAGCAAGGCATAATTTAAGAAACAAGGGGTACCTTCACTATAGTTGATGGACTTTTTACGAGGACATCAATATTGATTAAGAAAATTATCAAGAACCGAATGTTGTTCATCTGTAAGGTCGGCAAATTCAACGCCATTTGTTCGGATCAATGTGCTGCTTGACGGGTGTAACGGAGAGGAATCATTTGACCTGACCACTTTGCAGCAGAGTTTATCAAGATAAAAGCCACTTTCAGTATTTAGAAATCCCAGCTCTACATCAGCAGCTATCGTATCATCTTTAGTTGTCAGATAGCGATAGGCAAGACCGCTTTTACTGATGTTCAGGATTTGACCAAAGGTGTCATGGCTAAATACAAGAACATTATCTCCTACATTATATCTTGGGTGTGTACGACGTTCAGTAGATGAGGACTTTTCAATCATGGGGCCTCCATCGCGGCAAAGTGTGATGCAGTTGCTGTCAGGAGATACAGAGTTTCCGGACAGACACCAGTTAATATAAGAGTATAAAGATAATAAAGGATTTGCAATCATTATTGCTTAAAAAAAATCCTGGTACCCATGATCTCTTGCAGGGAGTTGTCATGTATCGTAAAGTGTTCATCCAGCATGGCGAAAAGGCAAATTTTATAGAATCCCACCTGAATAGTTAATATAATTCATTAAAATCACAGTTTTATGGAGAATATGGCGATATGGTTGAGAATATCAAAAGAGAATTTATACCGAGTCTGCGTGAAGGGGTCGATATTGTAAGGATGATTTTTTTTAAAAAAATGAAAGAATATCTTTCCGAAAAATATCAGGATGAAGATAAGTCTTATCCCGCAATGCTTGCGGGAGCGATTATGAATGAATTATTCGGTACCCCTAATTCGGCTGAGAAATTTTCGGTTTTTGCAGCTGTCAATAATGAAATAATTCAACAGGAACTCTTTATCGTTGGTAAGCAGTTTCCGGATCTACGCA
>JAUWDC010000245.1 GCA_030608985.1 Desulfobia sp.
AAAAAGCTGCTTTTGAAATGTTGATGGTTTCGTGAAAAATCTTTTTATTGCAAGCAGTTACCTCTGTCTTCTCTGTATTTAATTTATAGTTTTAAGACGCCGTCACGACTTGATTTCTCCCTTTTTCTTTGGCCTTGTAAAGACGTTGATCGGCCATTTGGATCAGTGACTCCTTGCTGATTTTTTCTACTTCCCGGGCGGAGGCAATACCTATTGACACCGTGACTTTGATGTCATGGTTCTTGTAGGTATATTTATGGGAGCTAATCGCCTTTCTAAGCCGCTCGGCAAAAAGACGGACACTTTTTCCTGATCCCTGGCAGAGTCCATAAAACTCTTCTCCGCCGTATCTACCGATTTCATCCTCTTTTCTTTTAGTGGCGGACATGATTTCAGCCATGCTCTGCAGGACAAAGTCACCAGCCAGGTGGCCATAGGTATCGTTTACAGATTTAAAATAATCAGCATCGATCATAAGCAAGGAAAAATCCTTAGTATAACCCCTTTCAAATTCACCTATTTTAACATCCATAAGCCTATCCATGATGGCACGGTTGGGAAGTCTTGTTAACTGATCAAAATAGCCGATACGCTCCAGCAGATCCTTTTGTTCCATTTCTTTGGATACATCAGTGAGGCAACCAAAGGAAAGGCATACTTTATCATTGCTGTAATTTTCAACTCGAGCTTGATCCTTCAACCAGGCTGTACGATTTTCCGGCAAGATAATTTTATAAACAGCCTCAACACGTCCCTTCTCCTTACCTTCTTCGCGTAGATCCTGTCTCAGGCCGGATAATTGCTGTCGGTTTAAAACCTCCTCAGCTATTTTCGATTCATGAAAACCAACATACCTATAAACACGCCTGTCCAAAACTGCGTTACGGAAGGCGGCGGCAACATCATCATCCTGACAGCCAAGCAAGGCGGCTACTTTATGGGGGACATATTCATACCAGATAACGTTCTCATTCTCATGCCAGGCAGCAAGATAATGGGAAACAGGCGAGCCGGTCTGCTCAATGGACCTGGATGAGGAAATCAGCTCAGAAACTCTTTTTTTCAGAGTGTCGCTGTAATTGCCGGTGAGAATACGACCGTTGTAATTTTCAGGAGGAAGTGGAGAGGAATCTGTTGTCATGTGTAGCCCTCAGGTTGTTATTATTTTTTACAACCTAACATGTAACAGAAAATGAAAGGATTTCGACACATTTTTTCTGGAGCTCAGTCAAACGGTGCCCCTAGGGCACCGTTTGCTAAAAGCTGGCAGCTCAATGTTAACCAAAGATATTTGAAATTAAGAACTGTATTGAATAGCGAATATCGAATAAGGAATTTCGAACCGCAGAAGTATTCAAGTAGCCAACAATTATGATGTATCAAAAATACTACAGTATTTAATTGAGTTTGTTAAAAAAACGTTGAAGTTGCATTTGAAACAACGTCGACATTCGATATTTTTTGTTCAATATTCTGCGGTTCAAAAAAAATTTACTTTTTAAGCGCTCTTTCCATTATCTCATAACTTCTTTCCACCATGCTGCGCGGCTCAATCATGAGGCCGGCCTGAATCATGGCATTATCAAAAAGTTGTTCAATGAGATTTTTCGCAAAATTTTCATCTTCCACACGCATATCAGCCAGACCCTGAATCAGATGGTGGCCAGTATTAATTTCCAGGTTTTTGCCACTGATAATATGCTCCTGATTGGTCGCCCGCATAACCCTTTCCATACTACTCGTAAACATGCCGTCAGGGTTCACGATGATTGCCGGGCTTTCTTCCAGGCGGCTTGATACAACAACGTCCTTTACTTTTTCACCCAGTACTTCTTTCATCCATTTTGTCAAGGAATCGGCAACAGGCTTTTCCAGTTTTTCGGCATCGTCAGCGTCTTTTTCCTTTGTATCGCTCAGGTCTGGAAGTCTCAGGTCGGCCCGGTCTGCAGAGATCAGCTTTTTGCCATCAAATTCACCAAGATGGGTGAAGACAAAGTCATCTATGGGCTCCATGGTATAGAGTACTTCGAGATCACGCCTCTTAAAGGTTTCGATATATGGTCCTGTTTCAATGGAGGCTCTAGTGGGGCCGTTGATATAATAGATATCTTCCTGACCTTCTTTCATTCGTTCAACATAGTCAGCCAGTGAAATCAATTCTCCTGGTTCGGCTGCTGAGGATTCAAAACGGAGGAGTTTGGCAAGCGCATCCCGGTGGGTAAAATCCGAGGTAGCTCCCTCTTTGAGGAATATACCGAATTCCTTCCAGATTTTTCCATAGGTCTCAGGTTCATTTTTGGCCAGCTCACCCAGGTTCTTCAAAAAGCGGGAAGTGATGATTTTTTTGATTTTAGCCACAAGAGCACTATCCTGGAGGGCCTGGCGGGAGATGTTAAGAGGCATATCTTCACTGTCGATAACACCTTTTACAAAACGAAGCCACTCGGGCAGGATATCTTTACTGTGCTGCTCGATAAGAATTTTTTGGCAGTAGAGGCTGACACCAGGATCCATTCGACCAAATCCCATAGTTTCCGTGTTGGTCTCAGGAACAAAGAGGAGGGCCTTGATAGCCAGAGGCGCGTCAGCACTGAAATGAAGTCGAGTCATCGGCTCATCAAAGGCATTGGCGATAAACTTATAAAACTCGGTGTACTCCTCATCCTTGATATCATTTTTGCTGCGGGTCCAGACAGCCTGAACGGTATTAACTTCTTCCCCGGTAACTTTGATTGGGAAGGGAACAAAATTTGAGTACTGGGTAATGATTCGTTTGATAGCATTATCATTTGCATACTCATAGGCATCTTCTTCCAGTTCAATAATAATTTTGGTGCCCCTGTGCAGGCCTGAGGATGGAGTCAGTGTGTAGCTGCCGGTGCCATCCGATGACCATTCATGGCCGTCTGAGTCCGGGTGGTATGAACGTGAGAGAACTCGAACCTTTGTAGCCACCATAAATGCGGCGTAAAAGCCGACACCGAACTGACCAATAAGGCTGACATCTTTTTGAGCACCTTCGCTGAGCTCGGTGAGAAAAGTTTTTGATCCTGAATGGGCAATGGTCCCAAGATTATGCTCCAGCTCATCCCTTGTCATTCCAATACCGGAATCGGTGATAGTTAGGGTGTGGTCTTTCTCATCAACACTGATGTTGATTTCAAGGGAGGCGTCGGCATCAAATACTTCTTCTTCCAGAAGCTGCTGGTGCCTGAATTTCTCAAGAGCATCTGCTGCATTTGAGATGAGTTCCCTTAAGAAAATATCCTTTTCTGTGTAAAGAGAATGAATAACAATATCTAAAAGCTTTTTGGCTTCAGCCTGAAATTCATATGTTTCCGTGGTCATTTTTTTCTCCTGATGTAATTTCTCTAAGTATAACGAAAAATGATGAAATCGCAGATAGCACCCTAAACAACAGGGTATAAACTCCGACTTCCGATAAGCGCAGACATCGAGAAGTCGTGATTTGAATTATCGCCACCAGTAATATCCAAAAGATTAGCGGAGATTCA
>JAUWDC010000004.1 GCA_030608985.1 Desulfobia sp.
CCTCCGATGACGTAGGATATCTCAATATTGGCGCTGATATCACCGTACTTGGTGACGCTACCAATGGCTGTTGTAACGCCATGGCTGAAGGTAAGGTTTATATCAAGGGATCTATCGGTTCCCGTGGCCTGACCATGACCAAATGGAATCCTGAATATAAGCGCCCGGAACTCTGGGTGCTTGGTTCTGCCGGTGATACCTTTGCCGAGTTCAACTGTGGCGGTACCGCTGTTATCTGTGGTGTTGATGCCAAGACTCCCAAGAATGTCCTGGGGTATCGCCCCTGTATTGGTATGGTTGGCGGCACAATTTATTACCGCGGTGAAACCGATAAATCGTATTCACGTACCAGCGTCAAGGCTGTACTTCCCAGTGATGAACAGTGGCAGTGGCTGATGACCCTGATGCCGGATTATCTGAAAGCCATTGACAGGATGGATCTGTTGGAAACCTTGTCAGTGCGTGATGAATGGAAGATCCTTCAGGCCATTTCTCCCCAGGAACGGGCCTTGATGTTTTCCGGCCCCATGCCCATGCACGAGTTTCGTCGGAATATCTGGGATAAAGGATTTGGTGGCGGTGATCCTCTTCGCGACCTGGCCCCAGGCCTGGATCGTTCACCTATCGGCCTCATTGAGACAGGTGATCTGCGCCGCTATAAGCCATTCTGGGCCAACCAGGAATCTGCGGCACCTTGTGCCTTCTACTGTCCGGTACACATCCCTACTGTTGATCGGTTGCGGCTGATGCGTGAAGGCAAGGAAAAAGAGGCCTATGATCTGGTGCTTGAGTATACGCCGTTCCCTGCCTCTGTGTGTGGTGCTGTGTGTCCTAATCTCTGTATGCAGAGCTGTTCCCGCCAGGTTGTCGATCAGAGTATTGATGTGGCAATGCTTGGTCGGGCTGTAAAAGATTTCCCTGCCCCTGAGGTTGCAGAATCTTTAGGAAAGAAGGTCGCAATTATTGGTGGTGGCCCTGGAGGTATGAACGCTGCCTGGCAGCTTGCCTTGCGCGGTGTTGAGGCGCATATTTTTGAGAAAGATAACAAGCTTGGCGGTAAACTGGCCCAGGTTATCCCCTGGGAGAGGCTGCCCCGTGCCATCTGGGATTCCGAGGTTGAACGTTTCATGAAGACCCCGAACATTCACACCCATTTCGGCGTCGACATGACCAAGGACAAGTTCAACGAACTGAAGGAAGAGTATGATTATATTATTGTTGCGGTGGGTACCCATGAGCCGCGGACCATTCCTTTTCCCGGCCATGAACGAGTCATCCCGGCCCTTGATTTTCTCAAGGCAGCAAAGAGTGATACTCCACCCAGCGTAGGCAAACAGGTGGTTATCATCGGTGCTGGTAATGTCGGCTGCGATGTGGCCTGTGAATGTTATAAGCTCGGTGCCCAGGAAGTGACCCTTGTTGATATCCAGAAGCCTCTTGCCTTTGGTGAAGAGAAGAAAGCTGCAGAAGCCTTTGGAGCAAAATTCAAGTGGCCTGTGGCTACGAAAGAAGTTACCGAAGAAGGGCTGCTGGATGCGGCTGATGAACTCATCCCTGCCCAGACTGTGATCATTTCTATCGGCGATGTCCCGGCCCTTAAATTCTTGCCCGATAGTGTTGAGGTGATGACTGTTGGTGGTGCCGGCTGGATTAAGACAGATAATTCCTGCCGTACGTCGGATAAGAAAATCTATGCAGTTGGCGATGTTGAGCGTCCCGGTCTTGCTACCAATGCGTTAGGGCACGGTAAAAATGCCGCCCACGCCATCATTGCTGAGATTAAAGGTGAAGAGTGGCAGCCGTTTGCCAAGCAGGTTGTCAATATAACAACCCTGACTCCAGCTCACTTTGATCCGGTAACATGCCCCGGCGGAACAGACATGGATGAGGCGGATCGCTGCATGAGCTGCGGATCCTGTCGTGACTGTCATTTGTGTGAGACTATCTGCCCCACAGGCGCAATCAGTCGGGAAAAACTCGGTAAAGGTGATTACAGGTATGTATCAGATGATGACAAATGTATTGCCTGCGGTTTTTGTGCAGACACCTGCCCATGCGGTGTGTGGCTGATCAGGCCGCATTGATTAACAGCTATTAGCTGTTAGCTTTTAGCTAAAAGCTAATAGCTAACGCCTTAATAAAAAAGCCGGATTTCCTTTTGGAACTCCGGTTTTTTGTTTCTAAAGTCCATGAATGAACTGTACTGGATAAGCTTAATATTTTTTCTCGCCGGATTTACTCAAGGCGTCTCAGGGTTTGGTTCAGCTTTGGTGGCCATGCCCTTGCTGCTCTTGTTTATAGATGTCAAAATAGCTGTCCCGCTGTGCATGCTTAATGGCCTGGCCATTACCCTGATTCTCTCTTTTCAGCTGCGCTCGGAAATAGACTGGAAGAAGATCATGCCGTTGTTTTTCGGTTGTCTTCCCGGCATTGTTGCTGGGACACTGTTTTTGAAAGGTGCCAATAATAATGTCATGAAGTTCCTCCTGGGACTGCTCCTTTTAGGCTATTCAGCCTATGCCCTGGTTGTTTCACCAAAGACCCGCAGGATGGGGAAGGTCTGGCCGGTTCTGGCTGGTTTCTGTACCGGTGTGATTGGCAGTGCCTTTAGTGCGGGTGGACCACCCACTATTATTTACACAACACTCACTGGCTGGAGAAAAGATGAAATAAAAGCCACTCTTTCCGTATTTTTCTTTCTCACCGGAATACTGATGGCCGCAGCTCACGCCTTATCAGGGCTTACAACAATCGCTGTCGTGAATTATTTAAAGGTCACGGTATTCTTCGTTACTGGTGGTGTCATTGCCGGTTCAATCTGCTATGGCAGGATTTCGCAAAAGGTCTATATTCGCCTTATTTTCGGTTTGCTCATTGTGATGGGATGTATGATGATAATCACTTCATTTTAAGTAACTGTTCAGCACAAGTGCCTAAAGTGCGCTTAAATTTAAAGTGCCTAAAGTTTCGGAAGTTAATCTGATCAGATATTTCCTTAACTTAAGGCACTTTAGTGCACTTTAAACTTTAAGTACTTTGTTGAAACAACTCTGCATAGTTATTTTACCAATTAATAGCCACACCTGAACAGTTACCCATCTTAATTGATTCTCTCAAGGAGTGATTCCAGTTTCCTGAAACCACTGTTCCCACCTTGATAAATAATCAGTTGGCGCAGCTTTTCCAGGGCAGAACCATTGGCAATGGCTTCTTTGCATTGCGATGTCGCTTTTTTGAGGTCGTTCTCTACGCCGGCAACTTTAAGGGCTGCAGCAGCATTGACGGCAAAGAGGTCTGCCAATGGGGTGTCATCTTTTCCTTTCAGGATATCAAGGATGGCCTCACCATTACCATCAGCCGATTCCCTGCTCGCCACTTCTTCGTAGGAACATTGTTTGACACCGAAATCAGCTGCTGTCACAGTATATTCTTCAATTTTTCCGTTATTGAGTTCAATGATTTTTGTCGGGCCGCAGATGGAAATTTCATCAATGCCGAGATGTTTCTCATGCTTTTCACTCATCCCATAAGGAGACATGGCTCTTTTCGTACCGGTGTCTTTCAAGACGTCAATTAATTGGGGGCAGATATTTGCCGCATAGGCACCGATAACAATACTGGTTGTCTTGGCGCAGGGTTTGGTGAGAGGACCAATAATGTTGAATGCAGAAGTGAAACGCATGGACTGAATCAGTCGTGCCCAGCCTGATTGAAGAAAAGCTTCACCCGGCAGATAACAGATACCATGATCTTCCAGGCATTTCTGGGCCTGGGAGAGGGGGGCGTCAATTTTCAGGCCAAAGAGCTCCAGTATGTCGGTGGCACCGGACACTCCTGTAACAAGACGTGCCCCTTTTTTGGCGATCTTCACCCCGCAGGCCGCAGCAATAAAGGAAGCCGGAGTCGAAACATTGACTGTTTTCAAAGCGTCAGAGCCAGTGCCGACAATATCACAACATTCTTCGGAAAAATCAGGGTGAATTGTAGCTGTATCATATTCATACAATGCATCCCAGGCACCGCACAGTTCTTCTGTGGTAGGACCTTTCATGAGATGGGCCATGAGAAAGGCTCCCTGCTGCAATTCCGGCTGTTCATTCAAGATCACCTGGCGATAGAGTTCTTTGGCCTCCTTCCTGGATATATTTTCCTGGTTAGCCAGTTTCATGATCGCTTTGCCAAAGTTGCGAAGTTGGAGTTCTGTTGTTTTCATATTTCCTTAAGTCTTTTTTTTTACCACAGAGCACACAGAGAAATCTTTTTTATTCTAGGGAGTTACCTCTGTGATCTCTGTGTGCTCTGTGGTTAATTTATTGTTTCTACAACTTCATCATAATTGAATAATAGTCTTATAGTCGTTTACGGTTAATTGTCTTTTAAGTTCAGAGCCGGTTTCGGAAAGTGGAATGACTCTGCTCACCAAGTCATCAACAGTAATTTTCTGTTCTGCCAGCACGTTCACTGCCTGGAGCATGTCTTTGGGGCAACAGCCGTAGCTGCCGACAAGAGTCTGTTCCTTCTGATGAAGAAGATTGTGGTCAAGCGTAATGATTTTTTCATCTTTGGAAAGTCCGGAAAAAAGCAGGAGTGTACCGCCAGGGTTAAGGTTTTTGAGTGCAGTATAGACTGCGTCATCGTTTGATGTGGCGATAAGGATGCAGTCTGCAGGGGTCAGTTGGTCTGCGCCGCCATCAGCTTGTGCATTGAGAAGTCTCTTGTTATTAGTGTCTAAAAGAGAAATACGGGTGGTCGGCCAAATTGAAGATGCATACCTGCTGGCGAGCCTCCCCATAACGCCGCCACCGAATATGAGCAAAGATTCCGGTCTCCTGTGAACCAGGGCCAGGGCATGTATAATGCAGGCAAGCGGTTCGGCAAAAGTCGCCTGCTCAAATGAGACTGAATCGGGAATTTGGTAGCAGAAAACCTTTGAAAAAAGCTCGGAAGAAATCCCTATCTCAGTGGAAAAACCGCCATCAAGATGATAACCAAAAAGCTGGATGTCCGGGCAGAGATTGGGTCTTTCGGTTGTGCAGAACCGGCATGATCCGCATGCCACAGCAGGCCAGAGTATGACCCTGTCTCCTTGGAAAAGATTCTGTCCTGGGAGATCCCGGGTGAGAACGCCGGCTATCTCATGGCCCAATACCCTGGGTAACGACATTCCGCCTGGTGGAGAATAAAAAGCTTTACGGTCTGAATGACAGATTCCGCAAGCCTTTACCATGAGGAATGAAGTGGTGATGGGGGGGGCTGCAGTCAGGTTTGTCTGCTGGGGTGCCGTGAGGGTCAGGTTCATTCTGACTCCTGAATCCTGCCTATTTCCCATCTTTCAGGGATTCAGGGTTCAAAAGAATCTCGGCTAATGGCCAACGTTTGGACCCATAGACTTTGCCTCCTGCTTCTACAGAATATTGGTAGAGACTTTCCTGGAGACGGGTCAGGTTAATAGTGGGATAGGATTCACCTTTGATAAATCCGGACAGGCCGCATACGTGCCCTTCTCCGTTGATCACGGTTGGAACTCCGTATGTACGGCAGTTTACAGGTCTGGCTTGGTAACATTCACATTCGCCATTGGTGTTCAAAAGGGGACATTTGATACGTAACAGGGAAGGATCTCCCTGAGAATCAACCATTTTTTGCCACTCTTGTTGTGCTATATGCGCGCGATCAAGGATCTCTTTACGAGTGGCAGCATCAAGTTTTTCAAAAAGAGAGAGGATATATTTTACTTCAATATAAGATACATCAAAAACAGCATTACAGCAGTCCGTACAACCCTTATAGCACTTTACTTCATCATGAAACTGTTCATGAAGTACAGTCATAGTCTGGTCAACAAATTGATATAAATGTAGAAGATTGGTAAACATGTAATTAGGGGTATAGGGTATAGGATCTAACTACCCTTAACCGAATAATTCCAGGATGGCAAGAAACGTAATAAGAGTGTTTGGATGCTGATTCTAAAATGTGCGGCCTGCAGGCGTAAGCTGTGGCGTTATGACAAGATTGGTCCGGGAGAGGTATTGCGCTGCCATAAGGCCCGTATTCAGAAAATGTATAATTCCCAGATGAATGGCCAGAAAATCCAGTGCCGCTGTGGGAAGGATATAGGAATCGATAAGGGAACTTTCTATAAAATGATCGCCAAAGCCTTTACCTATTCAGGGACCAAGAGGAGCGGAGGCTGAACACGAGGTACACTTCAATTATTTTTATGCTATCCGCAGGGTGATATTAGGATCTCCTGAAAAGCCGGCTTTAAGAGTCAGCGCGGATTTTCTGCAGAAGTTAACACACAGGCCGCAACCATTACAGCGGGCGCTTGTAAAAGTAAGCAGCTTTTTATCATTTTCTTTTTTTCTCTTCAACGCGCCTGTCGGGCACATCCCTGTACACGATGGACAGCAGTCACACTGTTCATTGGCCCTTACGGAAAAAAAGTATGAGAGCAATATGTCTCTTTCATACATTCTGCCGTCTGGTATACTGGCCAGTGCGTACCGTAGAGCAGCTGTTTTCCTGACCCGCTCTTTACTATGCGGATTTTTTGTTTCTTCTGAGTTCTCAAGCTGAAAGCTCACAGCCTCTCTACCCATGTCGGCAATGGTTTTTCCAACAAGCCGTAAAAATGATCTTCTTTCAGTTTGTTGATTTTCACTGGGAGGGAAATCAGGCTGTTTGTCAAAATGATACCTCAGCCTGATTTTTCCCTTGCCCTCCATTTTATGTATCAGATTCTGCATGTTTTCATGCAGTGTTTTCAAGCAGTGACCGTTTGCACATTCTGAACAGCGGTTGATATCAATAAAACAATCTCCCTTTGCTACACTGTTTACAGCAGCAAGAATGGGCTCCGAGAATACTCCGATACAGGGAACAGTAAGATGTTTTTGAGTGTGAATTCCCTTGTCACAGGAAATCAAAACTGGCTCGTTTCCGGCAAGGTGTTGCAACATCGATAGTAAATCCAAGGAGTTCGTAAAAGCATCATTTGGACATACAGCCGCGCATTGCATGCAGTGTGTGCATTTGTCGGCATCAAAAACAACCTGTCTGCCATGTAGTCCCAGGGCGCCGCGTTGGCAATTCTCAATGCACTTCAGGCAATTGTTCTTATTGAATCTGGACCTGAGGCAGCGTTTATTGTCAAATTCAATTTTTGCTTCCGACCCGGAGAGCAGAGTGTCAATAAATGGTTGCGTCAGCATACACTTTCACTCCATCCTGCTCATATATATTTGTGGGTTTATTAATAATTTCCAATTGACCTAAAAATTTTTCGAAACAATCCGCGAAATGCAGATAAAATTTATTCTCTGTTCCCGACCGGATATTTTGAACTAATTGAGCCATCCAGGGCAGCATATATGTTCCCAGAAAGAGCTTCTGTTCCGCCTGCAGTTCCGCAGCCTTTTTCAAATCACCGTTTTGCAGAGCTTCGGCTTCAAGAGCGCTAAAATAAGACAAATACTCCAGCTCAATGGCAATATGGTCCGGTGGCTCTTTGATATCAACCTTCAGGCCTGCCCTCCTGTAATGATCTAATACCTCCATGGTAGAATCACCCATAACCATCCGTTCTTTTTCAAGATAGGTGGAACCGTAGGGAGAGGCTTTCAGTTCAAAAGGGCCGACAAACAACTCGGCATGGGCAACCTGGAGATCTTCCTGGTCGCTGTTTTGTAAAATATGCAACATATTGTTGACGGAAATAGAGGCTTCGGGACAGAGACTTTCAAGAAGATGTGAGAGATTCTGAAGGATTTTCTCCTCTTCAAACAATTTTATTTCCGGCTCATAAAAACATGCCGCTATGAGCTTAAGGCTGTCGCTGAGCTTCTGTTTTATCGCAATCTCATCCATACCGAGATTTACTCCTGTAGTTGGGTGCTAAAGGCCGGAATAAACAAATCCGGCCTTTGGCACATGATATGACTTTCAGCCTTTCACTCCATACTCTCTTATGTAATACACATTGGGCTTTGTTCCCTCTCCAGGCTTAAGCACGGTTGACTTATGTTTTTTAAGCAGCATGCTTACTTCACTTTTCGGATTCTTAATATCACCAAAGATCCTGGCGCTTGCCGGGCAGGATTCCACACAGTATGGCAGCTTTCCTTTTCGCACTCTGTGTTCACAGAATATGCATTTTTCAACGACATTGGAGCGGCGGACATCTTCATAATCAGGGTGATCATACAATGTCCTGTGGGGAGGAGTCGCTCGCACGGCCCTTGCTGTATCTATACCTGAGGAAGTACATTCCGGAATAAGTTCCGTGCTGTCTTTGTAAAATGGATGTGTTGCTTCACCTTCCTCATTATAGCTGATAACACTGTACTCGCCATGCTCACCATCGCGCTGGACCTCTTCCATGCTGTATGGACAAGCCTCCTGGCAGGCACGACAGCCTATGCAGCGTTCTTCGTTGTGCATGGTGATGCCATCAGGAGTTTTATACATGGCCTTTGGCTCCACAGGACAGGCCTCAACACAGGGAGCATTTGAGCAGTGATTGCACAGAACCGGCATAGTCTTATATTGAGTTTTAGGAAACTTACCTGTCGTTTCATGCAGGAAATCTGCCCAGTTATATGTCTGGCCATTTTGCCTGAGTGCCGTATTGTTTTCAGTTTTGCAGGCAAGGGCACATGCTCCGCAACCTACACATTTTCTCAAATCTATAACCATCGCATATTGCGTCATTGTTGCATCCTCCTTTTAATTAAACCTTCTCGATCTTGACCACTGCCTGCCCTCCGTTTCTAGCATTGGAGCCGGAGAGTCGATCAATATCCCAAGGGATAATAGTATTGTTGTTAATGCCGCGTTCTTTTGCGTTGGCATAGTCGGCTGCAGCTGTTTTGCCATATGCCCAATGACCTTGCCCGTATGCTTTTGCTACCGTACCGGGGCGAATGCCTTCCCAGAGATGGGCATTACAAATACCACTGCCTCCTTCGGAAGTAATACGAACTGTGTCGCCGTCTTTAATACCTAGTTTCTTAGCATCAGAGGGGTTCATATTAAGACAGTCTTGACGGCCCACATTACCCGGGTCAACATGTTTGAACTCATAGTACCAGGGACAGTTCTGGCTGCGACCCTCACGATTTAACCGAGACTTGTAATCGATAAAGACAAAAGGATACTTTTTCATATCACCGTTGCGGTGGGGCGGCTCATAATGTGGAACAAATGCCAATTCACCACGGGCAGTGTAATTGCTTTCCTTGAGAACCCTGTCTATATCAACTTTATGTTTTTCTGCGTGTTTCCCAAGGGCCTTTTTCAACGTTTCGCTGTAAAATTCAAATTTCCCTGTTTTGGTTTTATAATGACCGCCCCAGTGCTTTTTATACTTGTATGCACTGGAATTCCACATTCCCCGTTTTTTCATTTCCTCCCAGCCGTTGATCTTGTCACCACCGACATCTTTTTTGCCGTTCCATAATGGGTATGTATAGTATTTGAGGGTATATTCGGTAAATTCTTTAGCATTCTTTGGCTTTCTTCCGGTCTCAGGATCGACGTACATGGTTGTGAGTGCATCATATAAATTCGGGAAACCGCGCTCTTTGAGTTTCTCACTGATCAGGAAAGGAAATTCAGTCTCATCAGTAATAACATCCCAAACCGGTTCAATAACTGGCTGCAATAAGGTACATGTGGCATAACGGTTGGCCTTTGTCTTCACAAAACCTAATTTCTCATACTTATTGACAACGCAGGGCAGAACAATATCGGCAAACTGGGAAAATTCAGAGGCATGTGTCGTAAGGTGGACTGTGAAAGGGATCATTGATAAGGCCTTTTCCCAGCGGTCGGTTCCATTGCAGGAAAAGACAAAATTATTCATATAACCTATGAGCATCTTGAGTTCATAGGGATCTTTATTTATAATACCATTTGCCGCGTTATTGGTAACAACAGCGCTTCCTGGTTTTCCTTTTTTGATGGCCGGCAGGTTCAGATAGCCCCGCTGGTCAATTTTCTTCATTTTAGAGTGTTTTTTTGCAAGATCATCCTGGAAGGTCTTCAACAGATCTTTATTGAGCTTGTTGACCGGGATTTTTGCGGTCTGCAGGGATCCTCCTTCATTGTCTGTTCCTCCTGTCAGACCGGCCAAAGCGTGAACAGCCATGGCAGAGTAGCCACCTCTAACATGCATGGCACATCCAGGCCCCATCCAGACGCAGACATTAGGGGCCGCCTTTCCCATACCTTTAGCGACCCGAATGATTTGATCTGCAGGAACACCTGAGAGCTCAGCCGCCTTTTTAGGCGTCATATCTTTTACAGCAATATTCCACCACTTGACGACACCATAAGACTCTTTTTCATCAAAGGTGGTTTCATCAACCTCTTTCCCTGCTTTAAAACGATTTTTACCATCCTTGAAATCACCGACAAATTCTTTATACCAGATGCCTTCAGTGAGCATGACGTGGGCAACTCCAAGTGCCAAAGCTCCATCAGTTCCAGGCAGGACAGGCAACCATTCGTGGCCTTTGGCAGCAGTATTGTTTAGTTTTGGATCGACAACAGCCACTGTCGCCCTATCAATAACATCACCAAGTTTCTGGATAGCTGCAGGTACCATCCGGTTGGAACTTACAGGATCACAGCCCCATACCAGGAGATATTTGGTTTTATCTAGGTCATAATCGCGATAGGACCAATAGCCTTCGGTATAAAAGGAGCCAAATTTTTCTGCTTCTGCGCATGTTGCACTGTGAGATATATTGTTAGGGCTTCCAAACACCTTGGGCATCACATCGTAAATGACGTCACGCATATACGTATAACGACCGCGCATGAGAGCATATTTTTCCGGTTCACCTGCATTACGCAGTTCCATCATTTTATCGGCTATGGTGTTCAAGGCTTCATCCCAGGAAATGGGCACAAATTTAGGATCAACCCCTCGCCCTTTTTTAGGATTGGTGCGTTTCATAGGAACTTTGACCCGGTCAGGATCATACACCTGCTGTAAGGAAAGGTGGCCCCGCGGGCAGACATTACCATCATTTTGTTTGGAATAACGGTTCCCTCTGACCTTGACAGCCCTGCCGTCCTGGACAAATACTTCTGCAGGACACCAGGTTGTACACCCCTGGCAGGTAGTGGGTTTCCACTCACCTGGCCTTTCTCCGAGCAGGGCTGCTTTTTTTGTTTCAGCAAAGGCGTTCAGGGTTTGCTTCCTGAATACTGTTGCGGCAGCGCCTGTTGCAGCGCTGAGTTTTAGAAAATCTCTTCGCTTAATTTTCATTTTTTCCTCCTTTGGTTTTGGGTGTCCCTACTTATGTTTTAGTCAATGAGATTCTATTTCGATGGTGCTGCCAGTCTTAACAACACCCCCATGAATGACCTTAGCAAACAGCCCTTCTGTTGGCATAATACAATTCCCTGTTGCCTTTTTTATGGCGCAGCCGTTGTTATGGCATTCCTTGCCTATTTGGGTCACTTCAAGAATTATAGAATTGTCAATAATAAGCCTGTCGCCAATAACTACATCTCCAAGATTCAGCTCCCTGACAACCAGGTTTTCGGCAAAGACACCATGTTTGATATGAGGCATCTTTTTCTTCACCGTAGCTATGCTTTCTGCGGCCAGGAGGGAGACCTGCCGATGCCAGATACCGGCATGGGCATCACCGGTGATGCCCCAGTTTGTCTCAAGGACTGCCTGATCAACTTGCTTTTTTATTATTCCTTTCTTAGGACTGATGCACACTGCGTCAATTTGACCCATAGGTTATCTCCGAATTGAAGTTAGATAACTGCCAGAGAAGATTTGATTTTGATAGGAGAGTTGAGCCAGAAAAAGGCGAAGGATGCGATATGAAAAATCAGAGAAAGTGAATGAATTTTAAACGCGCATTTATGGTTAGTAAAAATAGATGAAGATGTCTGCATGTAGTCACCTTTTATCATAAGATTTAATAACTAAAAAAAATAATAGGCATACTCTACCACAATGTAAACATATTGTTTGAAGAAAAATAGCGGGGAATGTTTGAATTCGTGTAGGGGATTAGGGTGATAGGGATATTGTTTTGTAAGGAGAAACCCTACAAGGAGAAAGGAGATGATCGAGCCATCCTGTTAAAGAAGACCGCGTCCAATTATAAATTCTACCAGTTCCGCCCTTGTCTCGAAACCAAGCTTTGTCATAGCGCGAGAACGATAGGTTGATACTGTTTTTTCACTGAGAAAATATTTTTTAGCAATTTCCTTGCTGGTGTATCCTTGAGCAACACCAAGCACTACCTCCTGTTCCCTGGTACTTAAAGCATTCCACAGTAATGAATTGCTGTCAGTCTGCTCATTTTTGTTCGCCTCTTTTTCTGAGCCGACAATATACGTTTTTAGCATTGAAGGTTGAACATACATTTCACCTCGACAAACCGAGCGGATGGCATAGAGTAAATCAACATCCAGGCCTTTTTTCAGAACATAACCGCTTGCTCCGTTGGCAAAAGCTTTTTCCAAATACTGCTGGTCTTCATGCATGGTCATCATGATGACTTTTGTGTTAACGGTCTGCTCTATTATTTGCGGGAGAAGGTCAAGGCCGCTTGTATCATGAATAGTGATATCTAACAGCACAACAGCAGGCTGGAGTTTCTCGATAAGCGACAGTGCTTTTTCAGCACTATCAGCCTGTCCAACCACCTCCATATCATTTTCACTGTTCAGTAAAAGACAGAGTCCTGATACCAGGAGAGAGTGGTCGTCGACAATAACAATTGATTTTTTTTCACTCATAACATTCCATTATACCCTTTGCAGGTATTGTAAAAGAAACCATAGTCCCCTGACCAGGTTCAGAGTCAACTTTTAAAGTTCCACCAAGCAGGCTTGCGCGCTCCTCCATTCCATAAATACCGAGACGTTCTCTGGGAATTTTGCAAAGGTCAAATCCTGAGCCATTATCCTCTATTATACCGCGAATATTTTCCTGCCTCAGTTCTAGAAGGATTTTTATTGTATCTGCTTTGGCATGTTTAACAACATTCGTCAAAGATTCTTGTATTATTCTATAGATACATGTTTCCACACAATGATCAGCCCTTTTATCCTCCATGCCGATTTTAACTAAATCTACATGCAGGCCATGCCTTTCTCGAAACTGATTTAAATAAAGTTCAAGGGCAGCTACCAGGCCCATATCATCCAAAACACTTGGCCGCAACTCCAGAGCAAGGTTGTGAATGGCGCCCATCTCTTCAATAAGTGATTTTTTCAAAGAGTCAATTTCTTTCGACAAATTAGACAAATCAGCTTTATCAAGCATTTTCAGACGTACCATCATGGAGGCCAGGGCCTGACCTGTCTGGTCGTGAAGCTCCCGGGCAACTCTTTTACGCTCCTGTTCCTGGGTGGAAATGATGCGCTGCAAAAAGTCACTGCGTAATTTTTCTTTGTCTTTACGGTCAATTTCGGCCTGTTGCAGTTGGCGGGTCATGGCGTTAAAGGCTATGACGAGATCGCCAACTTCGTCTTGAGGGAATGTGTCATTGATACAGTCATAGTTGCCCCTTCTGAGAGCACGGGTGGCTTCAAGAAGTTTTTTCACCGGTTCCGTTATGATAAATGTCAAAAGGATTGAGAGAGCCAGGGCAACAAGCATAACTGCAATTGTATGCATGAAGAGGGAGCGCAGAAAAGCAGATGTCTGCTGCTGCATAATGGACTCTGTAATGCCCACCCGCACGCCACCGACCCCACCCTCAAGTATAGGGTGAAAAGTGTCCCAGATAATACCTTCATTAGTTGGCAGTGGAACCGTACGTTTCTGGAAGTTCAAACGATCTTCTTCTGTGAGGAGTTCCATGGGAAAACCTTCAGAAAAAGAATGGGCAAGGATGTCATAATGTGGATCAACTATAAAGGCGTATCGCACTTCCGGCCTGTTTTTCACAGTGTCTTTAAGAAGCCTGGTCAATCCGTAAAGATCATTAATAAGGATGTATTCTCTTGAGTGGGAGGCGAGTTCTCTGGCCACAGAAATACTCTCCTCATGCAAAAGAGTTTTCATGTTAGAGCTTAAAATATTATGAACCTTAAAAATGGTAACTGTTCCGGAAAGAGCTACCAATGCTGCTGCAAGCCCCATAATTTTAAATCGCAAAGGAACACTGAACAGTATATCTTTTATGGTGTTCCATAATGGGAATTTTGCCGCATTTATTTTTGAAATGAGAGTCATTTTAAAAATCATAAAGGGAGAGAGT
>JAUWDC010000287.1 GCA_030608985.1 Desulfobia sp.
AGTAGAGCGATGGCTATAACACTGGTAATTCGAGATAAACGCATAATAAATCCGCTTTGAATAAAAGGATAATGAATCAATATACCGACTTCGGCATTTTTCTAACAAAAGCCAATAGTTATTACAAGATATTTTTTAGTGCCTTACAGCGTGTTTCGTGTAAAAAATAACAAGAAATAAAAAAATGCTTTTGAAATAAAATACTCGAAGGTCTCTCTTCGTTCGCTATCTACATCTACTTTTAAGGCACTTATCCCCCTCAAGGGGGGACTGAAAAGAGTCCCGTTTAGGGGTTAGTGCTATAAAAAAGTAGTTCTTCCTCTCGTTTCTTGGTAATATCGCAAGCTTCCTTTAACTTAAAACTTTCATACAACCAGTATAGATAAAAACTTTTTGTTCGAACAGAGATTATTTTCAATTATGGCAATTATTGTACAAAAATTCGGCGGCACATCAGTTGCCAATCCTGAAAAAATTAAAGCTGTTGCGGATAGAGTTATGGGCCATCATCGTCAAGGGAATAAGATGGTTGTTGTCCTTTCCGCCATGGCAGGAGAAACAAACCGCTTTGTCGACCTTGCCGGTCAGATGCAGAAAATACCTGATCCCAGAGAAATGGATGTGCTCTTGTCCAGCGGCGAACAGGTCTCCATTGCTCTTTTTGCCATGGCTGTTAAGGCAGCAGGCCTCGACTGTGTTTCTCTGCTTGGTGACCAGGTCAGAATTACAACTGACAATATGCATACAAAGGCGAGAATCAAATCCGTAGATAGTGATCGAATCAGTAAATATCTCGATGCCGGCAAGATTGTCGTTGTGGCAGGTTTCCAGGGTATTACTGAGGATGATGATATTACGACCCTTGGTCGAGGCGGTTCCGATACCACTGCTGTTGCCCTTGCAGCAGCCCTGCAGGCAGATCAATGTGAAATTTTCACGGATGTTGAAGGGGTATATACCACTGACCCCAATATCTGCCAGTCAGCACGAAAAATAGATCGCATTTCCTATGATGAAATGCTTGAACTTGCAAGTTTAGGTGCCAAGGTTCTTGATATTCGTTCAGTAAGTCTTGCAAAACGACATAAGGTTCCTCTTCACGTGCGGTCAACGTTTACAGATACAGAAGGAACATGGGTAGTTGAGGAGGATAAAACGATGGAATCCATGCTGGTCTCCGGCGTCACATATAATAAGAATGAAGCTCGTATAACAATAAGCAAGGTGCCGGATACTCCTGGTATTGCATCTCGTCTTTTTACTCCAATCTCTGATGCCGGTATCGTCGTTGATATGATTATCCAGAATACCCGTGCCGGAGATCTCACCGACATGACATTTACCGTTCCCAAGACAGATTATGACCGGGCCATGGAACTGATTGAGAAAATTGCCGACGAAATTGGTGCGGAAAGGGTGAGTGGCGATAAACACATTGCCAAGGTTTCCATTGTTGGTGTAGGGATGAGAAATCATTCCGGTATTGCCACAACCATGTTTCATATCCTGGCCAAGGAGAATATTAATATCAGCATGATAAGTACATCTGAAATTAAAGTCTCCTGCGTAATTGACCAGAAATATACAGAACTGGCTGTGCGTGCCCTCCATGACGCTTTTAATCTTGAAAAGGAAAATCAGCCTGACAAAGAATGATTTTTAGCCACGAAACCTAGAATTTCAGCCACGAAATCCACCAAAAAATACGAAAAAGTAATGTTGACAAACCCATAATAAATATTTTTTTTACAAGCCGTGATCTTTGTGATTTGCATCAATGTTGCCGGCAAAATGTTTATTTTCTTTTCGTGTTGTTTTGTGGGTTTCGTGGCAAAAAATACTCTGCTGATACGCTTAGGAAAAACTAATGACAACACAACTTACAATATACGATACCACCCTGAGAGACGGCACCCAGGCGGAAAATTTCAACTTATCCGTAGAAGACAAAATACGGGTAAGCATGAAACTCGATGAACTGGGTATAGATTTCATCGAAGGCGGCTGGCCTGGATCAAATCCCACCGCTACCGAATTTTTTGAAAAAATACAGTCCCATACCCTTAAACATGCTCAAATTACTGCATTTGGGAGTACAAGGAACTTTAAGAACCCTCCGGATAAAGATCCTAACCTGCTAGCCCTGGTTGCGGCAAAGACCCCTGGTATCACAATATTTGGTAAAACCTGGGATATTCATGTCCATGATGCCCTGCGCATAGAGCTTCCGGATAACCTGGTTATTATTGAAGACTCCCTTGCTTATCTCAGACCCCATGTAAAGCATCTTTTTTATGACGCAGAACATTTCTTTGACGGCTTCAAAAACAACAAGGAATATGCCCTGGCTACCCTTGATCGAGCCATTGCAGGAGGTGCGGAATGCCTCGTTCTCTGTGACACTAATGGCGGGACTCTCCCGACAGAAATTCCAGACATCATGGCAGCCGTGAAATCTCATATGAAGGCCAGCGGGAAAGAAATCGCACTTGGTATACATGCCCATAATGATTCTGAAACAGCCGTAGGGAACTCCCTGATGGCTATCGGGATGGGTGCCGTACAGGTACAGGGGACCATCAATGGCTATGGTGAGCGATGCGGCAACGCTAATCTCACGTCGATCATACCGTCGCTGGCTTTAAAAATGGAGTATCAATTCAAGGCTGCCGAGCGACTTGAGAAACTCAGTGAAACATCACGATATATTAATGAACTTGCCAATCTTCCCCATAACCGTTACCAACCCTATGTGGGAAGCTCTGCCTTTGCCCATAAGGGCGGCATCCATGTTGCCGCTGTGAAGCGTAACCCTCTCACTTATGAGCATATTGAGCCGGAAAAGGTTGGTAATATCCGTCGTATTCTTATTTCCGACCAGTCAGGCAAATCAAATGTCCTGCACAAGGCGAAAAAATACGGGCTTAATCTCGAAAGTACCGATCCGGTGGTAACATCCATCCTGAATAAATTGAAAACCCTTGAAAATGAAGGCTTTCAATTTGAGGGAGCCGAAGCCTCTTTTGAACTTCTCATGCGTCGTGCTCTTGGAG
>JAUWDC010000026.1 GCA_030608985.1 Desulfobia sp.
GTATCCTTTGGATGAAAGTTTTCAGTTGAAAGTATTAAGTTAACAGAAATCACTATACCCTAGAATAGTTACCATTTCTATCTTAAAACATTTTCCCACTTGCTCTGTTTTTGATCAATTGTGACATATTGTTGTAGACGCTGCCGAAATTCCCTTCCCGGAATCTCTTTAGCTCCAAGGCGGACGAGATGCCCGGATTTCACCTGACAGTCAATCAGATTAAAATCCCACTTCCGTAACAGTTTTACCAAATAGGCAAGTGCTACTTTTGAAGCATTTGCTGCCTGTGAAAACATAGACTCTCCAAAAAAAACTTTGCCGAGAGCAATGCCATACAAACCGCCGACAAGTTTTCCTTCCTGCCAGCATTCAATAGAATGGGCAAAGCCCTGTTCGTGCAGGCGGCAATATGCGTCCACCATTTCAGGAACAACCCATGTCCCCTCTTCTTTACCCGGCCGTTTTTTCGAACACGATTGTATCACATCAGCAAAAACAGTATCGCAGGTGATATCAAAAATTCCCTGTTTTATAGTCCGGGCAAGTCGTTTTGAAATATACAAGTCGTCAAGTTCCAGGATAAACCGTGGATCAGGCGACCACCAGAGAATTGGATCACCTTCAGAATACCAGGGGAAAATCCCCATGGAATAGGCAAGGAGAAGTCTTTTTTCGGAAAGATCACCACCAATGGCCAGAAGCCCATCCTCCCGGGCCAATTGTGGTGGAGGAAATATCATCTCATCGGATAAGGCGAATATCATTTTTCAATAAAAAATAAGGTAAGTCGTCAGGTAAAAAAATCAGCAATCCTTGCCATTTATACCCCGGTTTAGCTACATGGTCAATCAACTGTGCTCAATCATGTAAGGATTGCCAAGAACCAGACTGGCTGTTATATTTTTTCATTTAATATTGAATAAAATTTATGCCCCTTGCGGGTAAACAAGGAATATTGAATTTTGTAGGAAGGAGCTCACCATGGAAAAACGTAATATTGACGACATGACTATATGGGAAGACGCCAAAAAGATGTTGGCAAAAGCGGAAAAGGAAGGAATTGAAACCGCCTGGGACCGATTGGAGCAACAAACTCCTCACTGCAAATTTGGCGAGCAGGGAGTATGCTGCCGGATCTGCGTCATGGGGCCCTGCCGCATAAGCAAAAAAGCCCCCCTTGGGGTGTGCGGTGCTGACAAAGACGTTATTGTGGCCCGTAACTTTGGACGATTTGTCTGTGGAGGTGCTGCCGGTCACTCCGATCATGGCCGTGACTGTGTCGAGGCTCTTCATGCTGTTGCTACGGGAGAAACAAAAGATTACAGCATCAGAGACGAAGCAAAACTTTTCCGTATTGCCGGCGAATTAGGCTTTGAAACAGAAGGCCGAGCCTCACTTGATGTTGCAAAAGATCTGACTGACATCTTTTTTGAAGACTTTGGGAGCCGAAAAAAAGAGGTTTCCTTTCTCTGCCGTGTCCCGGAAAAACGCAAAGAAATATGGAAAAACCTTGGAATTACCCCTCGGGGAGTCGACCGCGAAATTACCGAAATGATGCATCGCACCCACATGGGATGTGACAACGATGCTCCCAATACCATTCTTCACAGTGCCCGGACATGCCTTGCTGACGGCTGGGCCGGCTCAATGATTGCCACCGAGGTTTCCGACATACTCTTTGGTACCCCGTCTCCCCGGAAGGCAAAAGTCAACCTTGGGGTCTTGAAAGATGATCAGGTCAATATCCTGGTACATGGTCACAACCCCATTGTTTCTGAAAAAATACTCGAAGCTGTAAACGATCCCGAGCTTATTGAGCGTGCAAAAGAAAAAGGGGCAAACGGCATCAACCTGGCCGGATTATGCTGTACCGGCAATGAACTGATGATGCGCCAGGGTATTCCCATGGCAGGTAATCATCTCATGACGGAACTTGCCTTGGTGACGGGAGCTGTTGAAGTGATTGTTGTTGATTATCAATGCATCATGCCAAGCCTTGTCCAGGTTGGTAATTGCTTTCACACCAAAATGATCACCACCGCCGACAAGGCCAAATTCACAGGCGCCGAACATGTACGCTTTGAAATGCACAATGGCAAAGAGCAGGCCCGAAAAGTTGTCAAAATGGCCATTGACCGTTTTGCTATGCGTGATCAGTCTCGCGTGGAGATTCCTGTCGAGCCTGTCGACATCACCACAGGTTTTTCCAATGAAGCAATCATTGAGGCTCTGGGAGGTTCACTCACACCTTTGATCGACGCCATCAAGGCCGGAAAAATACGCGGAATCGTCGGCATTGTCGGCTGCAACAATCCAAAACTCAAGCATGACCACTGCAATGTAAACCTTGCAAAGGAACTTATCAAAAAAGATATCCTGGTCCTGGCCACTGGATGTGTGACCACTGCTCTTGGCAAAGCAGAGTTGCTCATGCCGGAATCCATCAGCCAGGCCGGCCCCGGACTTCAGGAGATATGCGGCGCCCTGGGAATTCCGCCGGTCCTTCACGTCGGAAGCTGTGTGGATAATGCCCGTATCCTCCAGGTCTGTGCTCTTATTGCCAATGAACTTGGCGTAGACATCTCCGATCTGCCGGTGGCTGCCTCGTCACCGGAATGGTACTCTGAAAAAGCTGCCGCCATTGGTACATATGCATTTGCTTCAGGGATTTACACACACCTTGGCCTGCCGCCAAACATACTGGGATCCGAAACAGTTACCGGCCTTGCCGTCCAGGGGCTTGAGGACCTGGTAGGCGCCTGCTTTGCTGTAGAACCAGATCCATTTAAGGCTGCCGAACTGATTGACGCACGAATCAGCCTCAAACGTAAGGCTCTTGGCCTCAGTGAATAAAAGTAAGAAGCTCAACAAAAATCTGGAGCAGATGGTTGTGGACCAGACCCGGGAAATCCACAACAAGGAAAATATGCTCCAGGCCATCTTCCGTGCCGCACCCGTTGGGATCGGTGTAATAAAAGATAAAGTGTTAACCTATATAAACCCTATGGTAACAGCTATATCAGGGTACACTAAAGAAGAGCTGGTTGGACAAAGTTCCAGAAAACTCTATCAAAATGATGCGGAATTCTATTTTGCTACTGACGAGACCGACAGACAGATACGAAGATTCCAAAGCAGTACGATAGAGACCAAATGGCTACGGAAAGATGGGACACAGGTCGATATTCTATACACTGCAACTCCCTTGGAACCGGAAAATCTTGATAACGGTATCACCTTTTCAGCCCACGATATCACCCAGAAAAAAGAAATCCAGGAGCAGCTCGAAAAAACCCGTGAACAGCTGCTGCACTCGGAAAAGCTTTCAGCAGTCGGTCGTCTCTCCGCATCAATTGCCCATGAGTTTAATAATCCTCTTTATGGAATAATGAATGTTCTCAGCGGAATACAGAAGAGGAGCCCCTTGAGTGAAGAAGACAATGAATTGGCAAATCTCGCTCTAAAAGAATGTAATCGTATTAAATTTCTCATCAGTGAACTGCAGCAGTTCAACCGTCCTTCCTCCGGAGTAAGAGAATACTTTGATATCCATCAAGCCATGGATGAAATTCTACTCTTTCATAAAAAAGAATTTGAAAACAAAAAGATACGTGTCAAAAAAGCGTACGGATCTGATGTCCCGAAAATATGGGCCGTGCAGGATCAAATAAAGCAGGTGCTGGTCAATCTGTTTAACAATGCCGGAGATGCCATGCCCGCCGAAGGCGGCATGATGACTATTTCCACAGATTTCGAAGAAGACAGCGTATACATAACTGTTAAAGACGATGGCAATGGAATCCTGCCGAAAAATATGGGGAAAATATTCGAGCCATTTTTTACGACAAAACCGGCGGTCAAGGGGACAGGCCTGGGCTTACCCGTTTCCTTTGGAATTATCAAAAGTCATGGAGGTTCTATTACAGTGGAGAGTTCTCCCGATCATGGATCAACCTTCACTATTACCCTGCCAGTAGAAATGAGACACTAAGGGGTGCTGCTGAACAGTTAAGACATTTCTTGACAGTTCATGCGCCGTTATGTAGACTTTTTGTAAAGAAAACATCCTGTTAATGATCTAACCGCTGAACAGAGGTTTTTGCGAGAACATCACCCATGCATATGCAGCCAAAAACTCCACTCTTCATCCTGTGCATTTCAGCTTTCTTTCTCTGTCTCCTTTCTTCTCCTCTTTTTGCCCAATGTATTCAGGGTAATTGTCAGAACGGACTTGGGACTTTCCTTTTTCCAGGTGGTTCAAAATATATAGGAGAATGGAAGAATGGACAGATGGATGGAACAGGTGAATTTATCTTCTCTTCCGGAGCAAGATATGTGGGTGAGTGGAGTGAAGACAAATTAGTCCACTATAGCGACCTCGATGCCACTCAAAAAAACGGTGATATTTTTGCCGGCGGAGATTCAAGCGAAGAAACCCAAAACAGCGACATCGAAAAACGTTTTCTCGACAAGAATTTTGACCCTTCTACCGATCTCCCAGCTGCAGCTTCAGGTCCTGTGGAAAAGTAAACCGAAACTCAGCGTTCCTGGCCACCATAACGAAAATAGGCGGCACAACTTCCTTCACTGGAGACCATACAGGGCCCAACGGGTGCTGCAGGAGTACATGCTCTTCCGAAGAGCAGGCAATCAGGCGGCACATTTTTACCCTTGAGGATCTCTCCACAGAGACAGATTGAATGATCGGCAACTTCAGGTAGCACAATGCCGAGACGCTCGACTGCATCATATTTTGCATACTCAGGCTTGATAGCAAGTCCACTTTCCGGAACCAGGCCCAAGCCGCGCCACGTTGTGTCTGTGGGCACGAACACCTCATTTATAACACCTTGAGCTTCCGTATTTCCCTCCCAGCTTACGACCCGTTTATAACAGTTTTCCACACTGGCAATTCCCACCGCATGCTGACGAACTATACGAATCAGTGAGTGAAGGATATCGACTGGTTCATATCCGGAAACAGCACAGGACACATGAAATTTGTCCACTAACCCCTGATACGCACCGGCTCCCAGAATGACACTGACATGTCCGGGACAGAGTAAACCGTCAATCTGCAGACTATCATTCTCAAAAAGATGTGACAGTGCTGGAATCATACGCTTATGGGCAGAAAAAACTGTGAAATTTTCTATCTGCTGTTTTTTTGCAGCCTGAATTGTTACGGCAACTGCCGGTATCGTTGCCGCAAAACCCACACCTAAAAAGACAATGAGTTCATCAGGGTTCTCTTTTGCCCTTTCCAGTGCATCCATGGGAGAATAAACAATCTCTACCTTCGCCCCAAGGGAGGCTGCCTGGGCAAGAGATCCATACGTGCCGGGCACCCGGTAAAGATCGCCGAAGGTCATCACTCTTACTCCCGAGTCATAGGAAAGTGAGACAAAGGCATCAATATGAGCACCAGATGTGACACACACCGGGCAATTAGGCCCGGAGATAAGCTGCAGTGTCTCAGGAAGCAAAGGACGAAGCCCATGTCGAGAAGTCGACATGGTTTGCATACCGCAGGACTCCATAATCCGGATAGGAATATTTGCCTGCGCATGCAACTGCTGAACAAGAGAATCTACATTTTTTTTATCGCGCAATGTGCCGATTTTTTCTCTTACTGCTACTGCCATTCCGCCTTGCCCCTTTTCATGCAGTTACTTGTCAGTACTCTTTCGGCTGGGTTCCGTGCTTTGTCGAATTTCATCTTCATCAAGAATAGCAATGGCGAATCCGGCATGAACAATTGTGTATTGACCCAAATGTATATCAGGCACACAGGTGAGGTAGACCTCACTTGTTCTTCCATCGTAATCTACCGTTCCCATCGGCATACCTGCCTCTTCAGTTTTCTCAATAAGTTTTCCGAGAATTGCCAAACACATATGGATCCCTCAACCCTTTAACCCAATATTTCCACCTGCTTTTTCAACCAGTCAAGCCATGTCTGATATCGTCACCTGCCATTCCTCCTCAGCTCCGCCTGCTGCACCGGCTGTATCGTAGGCATTTGACACAGCCACTGTCTCTTTTTCGGAGAGACAACCCTGGAAAAATTTTAATGGAGGAGTGATAACGCCTGGTTTTGCCAGGGAGTGCAGCGAAGCAGAAAGTCTAATTTTTTCTCATGAAAAACAGAAACAGACAGGCCGTTTTCTGATAGCCATACACCTGAGGAAAAACGCAAGGAACGATATGGATTGAGAGGGAAATAGCCGCTAACCTGGCCGGAGAACGCATTTGGAGAGGGAAATATAGAAGGAGCAGCAGCTCTATTTAAACGACATTCACTTTGTTTCATCCAGAACGCACTCGTTTGATCATCACTGGGATAAAATACCCCTGCTCAATGTGCGGCTAATCTAACAGAACTCCGAAAGAAACTCAAGATGTAAACTAAAAAACCGAAAGGGGGTCTACGATGACCCGATTAGTGACTATATAAGCTTATGGTCCTTCATCTTTCTAAACAGTGTTTTTCGAGAAATACCCATAGCTGAAGCAGCTTTCCCACGATGCCAATGCGTATTATCAAGGGCCTTGAGGATAACGTTTTTCTCAAATTGCCGGATAACACTTCGCAGATCATTTGTCTCGAAATCAATTTCAACCATCTCGGCCTCATGCTCATTACTGCCGGCAGGATTGTTTTTTCTGGTCAGGTCAATTTTGTTGATCGCCAGATAACGACGCAACACGTTCTGAAGTTCCCTGACGTTTCCGGGCCAGTCATAGCTTTGCAGCGCTTCATATACTTTACCGGGGATAAAGGAGCTCTTCTTGCCTCCGCCATAGAATTTCAGAAAATGATCAATGAGGTGAGGCAAGTCTCCCTTTCTTTCACGCAGAGGAGGAAGGTGGATTGGAATAATATGGATACGGTAGAAAAAATCTTCCCTTATCTTCCCCTGGGCAAGAAGTTCTTCAAGGTCTCTGTTTGTTGCTGCTATAATCCTGAAGTCCGAATTCTGCGTCTCGCAGTTTCCCAGCGGAGAATAGCCGCCTCCCTCTATGGCCCGCAACAGTTTTACCTGCATATTGACATTCAAATCTCCAACTTCGTCAAGAAACAGGGTTCCGCCATCGGCAGCACAAAGATAGCCGGGATTATCCTGGTGGGCTCCGGTGAAAGCTCCTCGCCGATATCCAAAAAACTCGCTCTCGACAAGCGTTTCAGGAATAGCACTGCAGTTTACCATGATAAATTCTTTATCTTTCCGTGAGCTCAAATCATGGATTGCTCTGGCAACCAGTTCCTTACCCGTCCCCGACTCTCCATATACAATAACATTGGAGTCGGAGGCAGCAGCCTTTATGATGAGCTCATACACCTCCTGCATACTCTCACTCTTGCCGATGATTTCGCCAAACCGATATCTTTCCGTCATGGCCGATTTCAGACGAATATTTTCCTGGCGCAGTTGATCAGACTCCTGTTTCAAATACATCTCAAGCTGTTTTTGCTGGCTGATATCCTGCAACGTCTCCACGGCCCCTATCCTTTCACCTTGCTCACTTATAATCGGCGCTGCCAGAAAATAGATATGCCGGGATTTCCCCCCTAATGCAGGAAAGTAACTTGATGCTTCCCAGGCATTGGGCACGATAGAAGATTTCTGCCCCTTCTTGTTGCGATACAATTCAAGAAATTCGTCAAAATCATTATCAATAATGAGATCGGCAACCACTGGCCTTTTATCGGGATAGAAGGCTTCCCACTGACGATCGGTTCCGATCATATCATGGGCTTCAAAACCGGTGAGAAGTTCACACGCCTTATTCCATACCGTTACTTTATGATCCATATCTATTGCAAACTGGGCGATAGGAGAACATTCCAACAGATTAAGCATGGCTACTTACCTCTCTTGTATTAATTCAGGCTTCGTAAATGTATGGTCACTTCAGTGTTATAATTTGAACAAAATGCTTTGATTTTTATTGGGGGTTCAGTTTTAAGATGTAAGTACTACGTTTTAAGCAGCTGAAAGCGTCTTGCAATAATATCCTACAAGGTCTGTCATCAGGACTTTCTGGCAACAAGAACCCAGAAACCGGCATCTGGAGACGTACCTGAACGAGAATGTTCGAATTCCTGTAAAGAATCAGGCGGCTGGAAAAGGCTTGATCGTGCTTCAACCAGCTGAAACCCAGCCTCTTTCAACCACGACTCAACAACAATCATGTCATAAAAACGAGCATATTCGTAGAACGGGTGCCCATCCTTCTTCTTCTCCTCAAGAGACTGCCCCCAAGGGCCCGACAAGGGGATCATGCCGATGACCAGATGACCACCTTCCTGGAGAATCCGGGAGGATTCATGTATTGCCTGCAAAGGATCAGTAAGGAAACACAGGGCAAAAAGGAGATAAACCGTACGCATACGACTGCTGCCCACGGGCAACTCTTCTC
This sequence comes from Desulfobia sp., assembly GCA_030608985.1. Lineage (GTDB taxonomy): Bacteria > Desulfobacterota > Desulfobulbia > Desulfobulbales > SURF-16 > Desulfobia. The sequence goes on from JAUWDC010000026.1 coordinate 8,425, forward strand.
CAGTAGCCTGTATTACCCTTATACCCCGTTTTTGAGACAGATACAAGGGATTGATGGCAGGATCGACCCCAAAGGTGACATCTATTTCCCTGGCGAATCGGCCAGGACCGACCCCAATTTCCAG
>JAUWDC010000006.1 GCA_030608985.1 Desulfobia sp.
AGATTGCACAAGCAGAAAGGTCTTTTACGGGTATGTTTTTAAAACAGATCCTCGAATAGTCTGTTGGTTAAATAGTTGACGGGTTAATTCGTTAAATGGTATGACGTCACTACTACAATGATCTCACAGATTCAGACTCGACTCAATCAACTCGATAAGCAAATGGAATCAGACTTCGAGAACTTAATACTTTCAACTTAAAACTTTTATACAAAGGAACCAACAATGGCTGAAGAAAACGAAAATCAAGCTGCCGAGAATACAGAAGCTCCTGTTTTCAGAATGCAGAAAATGTACATCAAGGATCTCTCTTTTGAAAACCCCAACTCTCCTGACATTTACTTGGGGAAACAAGAACCTAAAGTTGAAGTCAATCTTGGCCTCAAGAATAAAAAAATGGAAAATGACCACTGGGAAATCGTGCTTTCGGTAACAGCAACTGTCAAAAACAGTGGAGAGGATGGTAAAACGCTTTTCATCATTGAACTGGAGCACGCCTCGGTGTTTGTCATCAAAAACATTCCGGAAGAACATCTTCCAGCTGTTCTGGCCGTGGACTGCCCCTCTCTCCTCTTTCCATTCACCCGCCAAATTATCAGCCAGGTTTCTGTTGACGGCGGCTTTATTCCCTTCCTGATGGAGCCGGTCAACTTTATGGCCCTCTTCCAAAATGCCCAGAAAAAGAAAGGGGATGAGGCGCAACAGCAACAACAATAGCACTTTTCTAAAGCGGGAAATTAAAAAAGGCATAAAGTGTTATCATACACTTTATGCCTTTTTTATTACCCGCAGCAGGCTGATTCTCTACAAAAGAGGCCTGTTAACGTACTTTGAGTATCTCTTTATTACTCACCTTCAAAGTTTTGGATAACAGGTCGAAGCATAATAACCAGCTCTCTTTTACGACTGTCAACGCCATCCTGCTTAAAAAATTTGCTCCCGTAAGCAAGATCTTTCAGCCCTTTAATACCTGACTCGTCGTAACTATTTCTGGCGGAAATTAAGCCGCCTATAACCAGTATATCCTTATCTTTCACCCTGACCAGAGTATTCATCTCCCGGACAGCTACAGTAGGAAGGGTAAGTGTCGTCCCTGCAAATGTAAAATCATTAAAAGCCGTTATTTCCGACTCAATTGGAGTCAGATTCAGAATGACCTCATCATCCACAATATTAGCTATCACCCCAAGACCCAAACCTGAAAATACCTGGGATGTCGTCGGGGTCTGAGTAACTGTTCCATTATCACTGACTGTTGACTCAACTTCTGAAACATACTGGACACTCTCACCAACATTAATTACCGCAGGCTGCCCATTCATAACCGTAATTTTAGGGTTGGCCAGGAGTTCTGTATGGCCCTGCTCCTCAATAAGGTCAAGTAGCAACGTGAAATCCTTGTCCCCCAATGTCAGGAAACGATTTTGGATCCCAGCGCTATGGTAAAGAGGATTGAGCTTCTGGAAATCAAGGGTAAAATCAAAATTAGCATTGCTCAGCAATGAATCCCAATTAATACCGGTTCTATTGTCCTCAGTCAGTTCAACCTCAACTATTTTCGCTTCAATAGTAACCTGGCGGTACAGCTCTTTTTTCAGAGTTTTAAAGTAACTGTCTGTTCGTTCCAGCACACCTCGAGGAGCAGTTACCGTAATGATACCCAGCGGTTTATCATAGGTAACCTGACCAAGAGCGCCTTTGCTCTTGGTCCTTTGCATTGCGACGACCTCTTCCGCACTCTTCTTTTTAGAAGCGTTATCTTTCTCCAGCCAAGGCCCGTCATCTGCTGGTGTATTACTCTCTGTATCTGTTAATACAATAGTATCCCTTCTTGATGTTTCTTCGTAGAGGCTCAGAATTTCAGCCAGGTTGTTTTCAACATTTTTCCAGACATCAAAAACCTGATCATCCCGGCCTTTACTTTTCAGCAGGATAGTCCCTTCCAGGTCTCCGGCAGCTTCAGTTCCTTCACCTCCAAGCACATTGCCTCCAACAGCTATTTCATATGTCGGTGTCATGTAAGGGAGGGCTAAATGGTATACTTTTGTCTGACGATATTTCACAATAATGCTGTTGCCGTCAACTTCATGGAAATAATCAAGCTGGCGCAACAGGTTATCGATAGACTCGAAAAAATCATCTTCTGCACGGATATCTACATCAACAAGAGCTCCCTGGTCGACATCATTTGCCCAGCTGACATTCATACCTTTTAGCACAGCCAGCTTCTTCATTATCATGCGAAGAGCTACAGGTCCTGTATTTGAAGAAATATCAGCCCCGATGGGAATGATGATATCATCCTCAAAACCAGAACCAGCACCAGTATCCATTTCACTGAGCAGATATGTTGGATTCTGGAAACGCGTCGGAAGCTCGACAGGCTTGCTGAGCAATGCCTGCCCATCAAATGCCTCGGCATTCAAGGCTCCAGCAGTATGCTTGTCAATAAACTGCTGGGCCTGCTCCTGGGATTGCTGGTAACCGGTATTTGTGGCCATACAGCCGCTTATAAAGAGCGACAATAGCAGAATTGCACTGAGCCCAAGAGAGAATGGCCGACCGCCACTCTTTCGGTGCATCTGATTTTCTGCCGTGTAGGCCGACTTCATGCCACTGTCTGAACAAAATGTTTTTCTTTTCATCTTTATTTCCACGTTTAAGAAAGAGACAGTAAAGGGTTACTATTTCTGTATCCTATTCTTGATAAATTTTTCGAGGTCACCCGGAATCGTATAACCGGAAAGCAAAATTGCTTGGTATTCCTGATCTGCCTGGGCTGTATTGCCAAACTTGTCATAGATCCGCGCCTTGCTGATCATAGTTTCAACAGAGCCTGAATACAATGCTTCGTAACGCATTAACAGAGACAGTGCCATCTCAAGGCTGTTGTTCTGTTCACTAAAGGCAGCGTAACTGGCCAATGCCTGGCGAGACGGACTGCTGCCTGATACAGCACGTTCAAAATAATCCCTTGCCTCTACCACCTGCTCCATATTGGCAAGACTCAAAGCCGTCTGCAATGCTGCACCAGCATCTTCAGGGTTCAATTTTACCGCAATACGGCCATAATGTGCAGCCTTGGCATTCAGACCCATTTTAATAAGGGCAAGTGATGCGATTTTTTTGGCTAGATTGCCATTATCCGGAGAAGCTCGAAAAGCCTTTTCATACCGGGCAAGAGCTCCCTGGTAATCCCCTGCTTTTTCCATATCAGAAGCCTGCCTGACAAGTTTCTTTGCCGCAATTCTTTCTTTCGGCACATCAAGCCGTTTGGTAACAGAGATTGCTTCCTTTTTGATTTCCAGCTCATCCCGAAGCCTGACCGGCCAGTTGAATTTTTTGTCTTTCTTGGAGATGACAATAGTATTATATCTCTCTTCCTTGGCCAGGCCCTTCAGGTTCATAATGACATCCAGGACAAAATCCCATGGCACATCATTTAACGCCAGAGTAAGTGAACCGCCGACCCCCTGGTCAACTACAATATTTCGGCCACTAATTTCACCGATGAGGCGGAACACATTGTGAAGATCTATTTTATAAAAGTCTACGGAAATTCTTTCCTCTGTATAGCCGGTAAATACAGAATCATCGTCTGCGGCTTTCGACTTTGCCACCGAGGCGGAGGATTTTTTCTTCTTTGAAGCCGGCAGGGATACAGCTCGTTTTATAGCTTTTTCTTCTTTAACCGGATTCTGCAATGCAGCGACTTCACCAAAAGGAATCCCGGTGATACCGGCAACAATTGCGGCGGTATTCTGCTTAGGAGGCTCCACCCTGATGAGAAGCCCCTCGTCATAACTCTTTATGTCGTAGGTAAACAGTGCGTCATGCAATGAGTCGATAGAGACTCGGGCTTTTCCTTTGTACGGCCGGACTCTTACAAGAGAAACAACCGATGAAGTTTCTCCAGGGACAGCAATTTCCCTTGTCTTAACACTATCAATATCAACGATCAGCCTGGCAGGACGACCTTCTGCTTTCGCAAGCTCTATTGTCTTACAGCCCTTAATTGGCTCGCCCGCTTTAAGATAAATATTTGTATAGCCGACACCAGGCTCTACAGACACTTCTTGTATTTGCGGCTTTTCGGCAGCCTTCTCTTTCACAGACTCTGGAGAAGATTTTGCAAACTGCACAAGAATATTGTTGCCGTTAATATTTACAGCGTATTGACTCTTTTCTTTCAAGGTCAATTCAAAACGAAGAACAGCTGGGTCTTGATTGGTGACCATTGTCCCAGCCACAGAAGAAAGCGGCCCTTGTTCAGGGTGCCTGGGCAGTACAACATCTTTTCCTAATACACCACCGGCAATATCAATGACAACTCGATGTGGATTAAAAAGTTCATACTGTGTGTATGTGGGCACCCCACTGCCCTTAATATGCAAGCCCCAACCATTTTCAGTCACCTGATCTTCAAGCCCTGTAACCTGATAGGAGTCTTGAGCTGCCTGAACCACGGTGCTTGATGCGTAGCTCACTGCTAAAAAAGCAATCAGAATACATGTTTTTATACGAGACATCAGGGTCATTTTACTGTTCCCCCTCTTTCTTAAGAAGCATTTCCACAAGCCTGTACCGTTCTTCCCCCGCAGTATCTTTATACTGCTGCTTAATAACGACAAGATTTTTAGAAATTTTATTAACGATACCGGTTCTGCCCAGTGCATTGCCTTCACGAAGAACATATCCGATGCCAACGGCATCCTGAACCATTGCCATGGGACCTCCTTCAGTCATTAGTATAGCTGCAAGAGTCAGCTGTCCGGGCTCAAACCTGCGCATTCCGGTCAACTCCTCTTCCTCTCCAGCCTCTTCCTCCTGAACAACTCTCTCGGAGACAAAGGGCATAAACGGGTCAGATCGCCCTTCACGTTTATACACAAAAGGATCTGTCTCTCCGCTCAAAAACTGAATCAGCTCTTTCACTTTTGCAGAGTGCTCTTCAGCAGATACTTCCGGTGTGATAGATGCTTGGTCTCCATTTCCATTCGTTTTCACAGCCAATGCATTTTGGCCAAGCAAAATGGAACACACCACCAGAACAGAGCATAATGCCCTAGGCATAGTGAAAGAAATTTTTTTTCTATAGTTCTTATTCATAATAAGTAATACTACTTCTTCTTGTGGATTATTATTTTCTCTTTCTACCCTTTTTCTTTTTTGACTTTTTCTTCTTATCGACATTTTCCGACGGTTCAATGAACCGGTAGGTAATCAGCCTAAAACCGGTATTGAGCATCATCTCTCCAGCCTCTTTTTTCGGTCCGCCGATAGAAATGTTATCAACATTGACTATACGGGACAGCTTACTGATTTTATCAAGGAAAACGCCAACATTATGGTAAGGCCCCCGAACCTTGATATCTACTGGAATTTCAGCATAAAATTCTCTCGGAATTTCCTTTTTCGGCGTAAATGACAAAAAATCCAGGCCGGAATTCGTTCCATGATCGGATATCGATGTGAGAAGAGCCGGAATTTCCTGCTTCTGGGGTAACAGGCTGGATGCTTGAACAAAAAGTGCTTTTGTTTCGGCCATATCCGCCCGATGGTTGTCGATCTCTGAAGCAATCTTCTCAACCCTTTTAATCTCTTTCTGCAGTTTCTTTTCCTGTTTAGTAAGCTGTCCAATTTCTTCACTTTTCGCTGTGTAAACCAAGAAATAGAAAGCTACTGCAGGGATAATAACAGCGGCAACACAAATTAAAATTTTATGTTTAACGTTAAGCGCCGATGTCTTATCGATAAATTTATCTATAGATTCTTGAACCTGGGCTTGCTTTGCACTCATTTCTTTTCCCCTGGATCTGATTCTTTTTTAACAACTGCACTCTGATCAACAGCCAGGGTAAGTGTAAAGGACTTCAACTTTCTGCCGGCAACTTTGGTTAATGCAGATTTCCCCAATGTCGCTTTTGAGAAATAAGGGGAGGCCGTTAACGTGTTCATATATTCTGCAATCCGTATATTATCTAACGCTATCCCCGTGAGTGATACCTTTGATCCTTGCTGCTTCACAGTCTTCAGCCAGATGCTTGTCTGGGGAGTTGCCGATGCTATTGCATCAAGAAGACGGACAGAAATTTGAGATTTGGTTTTTAATTTTTTAATGACTTCTATTTTTGCATCAAGAATCGCTTTATCTTTATCCAGCTTCTTGATTTCATTTAGTATTCTGTTGTAACTCGCTTTTTTAGTCTGCAACTGTTTAATGCTATCCTGCAGGGAAGATACTTTCTGGTTCAGACCAATAAATATAATTCCCAGGATAGCCAACAGAGCACAAAATGAGGCTATAAAGGCTATAATTTCGTTGCGGGATCTGGCCCGCTTTTTCATTTGCCGAACAGGCAGCAGGTTAATTTGTATCATTGTTCCATTTCACTAGAAGGAGTAACTATTTGGCTTATGTTCCCAAATTGCCCTAACCACAAAAATTGTAAATGTTTGGTAACGGTCTACAGGGAGGTAAGCAGGACGCTGCGCTATACATCGGTATGTAAAGAGTCCTGATCGCCTTCCTGTAGACCGTTGCCGAATATTTACTAGAAGGGGACTGGCCTTGTTGCCAGACCCATGGATATTGCCATTTCTGGAGCAATATATTGTAAGTAGTCCGGGTCAATCTTTTTATCATCTGCGGTAACAGAAATAAATGGATTGAAAACTTCCACCGGAATTCCTGTATCTTCAGCAAAAAAAGTATCCAGACCTTTGACCCGGGCCCCTCCGCCGCTTAAGACAAGTTTTTCAAGAGGACTATCCGGGAAATTGGAATTATAGAAATCGATGGCTTTTTTTATCTCTAGAGCCCACTGGGTTGTTGTTGAGACAAAAATTTCCTCTAAATCCTCCGAATTGTCTCCAGGTTCTGCTGCCCCTGTCTTTAACGCTTCGGCATCTTCAAAAGAAAGATCAAATTTATCTTGTATCAACTCTGTAAGCTGTCGACTGCCAAAAGCGATATCCCGGGCAAAAAGAGATGCTCCACCGGAAATAATATTTATATTCATCTTTGATGAACCAATATCCACAAGCAGAATATTTCCTTCCTGGCCAGAGGTCACTTCAAACGAATTTTCAAGAGCAAAAGCATCAACATCTACCAAAACGGTTTTCAATCCAATTGACTTCAACATATCGAGGTAGATGTCAACGACATCTTTTTTGGCGGCAACGAGCATTACATCTGTTCTATCTTCGCCTTCTGACCCGGTTTTTAAATCCTGAAAATCAAGATACACCTCTGAAATATCAAACGGAATATACTGCTCAGCTTCAGACTGGATATGCTCTTCCAATTCGGTGTCACCCATAACCGCCAAGTTGATTTTTTTTAAAATAACAGAGTAGCCGGAGATAGAAATACCGACTTTCTTGCTTTTTATTTTTAAATTTTTCATCAAGGCCTTTATTGTAAGAGCGACAGCATCAGGATCCCGTAACTCGCCATCATCAACTGCCCCCTCAGGCAGTCTAGCACTTCCCAGGCTAATCAACTGCAGCCCGGATTTAGTATCCTTGAGCTCGCAAATTTTTACAGCGTGAGAACCAATATCAAGTCCAATTGTCAGGTTCTGTCCCTTCATTTTTATTTCCTGTTTGCAGACCTTATGTTCAGCATTTTCTAAATGATTTTAAGCAGTCAAATTATCGCTTCTAATTTAATTAAAGACACAAAGGAAAATGGATGTCAACCGGAAACCCCTAAAAATATTTAAGAAAATGGCTAATTCTTCATCGAAATATTTTTTCCTACCCGCCAAACAAACTCTTCCTATCCACTATTTTGCATCATCACAACGCCGGAGACACAACATATGGTGTAGGTAAAAATAAATGGCCTCCAAAGAATCATCTCCATTTTTATTTTGTAAGACTCCAAAATAAACTCTCATCTACTGCCACCTGTAGCCATTAACACATTGATTTTAATTATAAAATGTCTCATTTTACATTTTCCGAACATAACCTGCTGTGATTTTCTTTTGTCTTCTCATAAAAGAGAAGAAAGACAACAAATACAACATGACATACTTTTTTCCCGCGGAAGAGAGACTACTTGTTTTTTGGCGCGGTTTCGTTTACTTTTGCATAGTTTTTAGTAACTGTTCAGTAGCACTTCATCTATGTCCGATCAGGCTTGCTCACATAGATTTACTATAGTTCGCAAGCCTGCTTGAACATATCTAAAGCACTCCTGAACAGTTACAGTTGTGAGTTTAGCTAAATTATTAACCTCTACCTGAATAATTGCATTTTTCATATGTCTGATGATAAACAGCAAAAATCATTCCCATCTTCAAAAAATACCTAAAAATAATTTTAAAAACATGAATCAGGGGGCCCTTTTTGGCAGAAGAAAAGAAAAAATCTGTCGTTCGTGAGTACGCAGAAGCTATTGTTATTGCTCTTATTTTAGCACTTTTTATCCGAACATTTGTTGTCCAGGCCTTCAAAATTCCTTCCGGCTCCATGATTCCTACTTTGCTTATTGGGGACCACCTGCTGGTAAATAAATTTGTTTATGGTATAAAAAATCCTTTTACAGGTTTAGACCTTGTTTCCCTTGGGAGTCCTGAACAAAAAGATATTATCGTCTTCAAATATCCAGAAAATCCTGATCAGGATTTTATTAAAAGGGTTATAGGCGTCAGCGGTGACCGAGTGGAAATCAAAAACAAGAAAGTGTATGTCAATGGCAAACTTTTAGCGGTAGAAGCGGCGATTAACCTTGATCCCCGGATTATTCAGGGCAGAAACCCGCCCAGGGATAATTATGGCCCGGTTACCGTCCCGGAAAACCAACTGTTTGTGATGGGTGATAATCGCGACAACAGTCACGACAGTCGCTTCTGGGGTTTTGTTGATCTGCAGGCTGTAAAAGGAAAGGCTTTTATCATCTACTGGTCCTGGAATAAGGAAAAATTTGCTGTTCGCTGGCGCCGATTGGGAGACTTGATCCATTAGTATTGATGAACTCATAAACTATAAATTAACCACAGAGCACACAGAGGCCACAGAGGTAACTGCCTGTAACAAAAAAGATTTCTCTGTGACCTCTGCGCTCTCTGTGGTGAGAAAAAGAATTTTTACGGGTTCATCAGTATTGATACCCCTCAAGCAAACTTCATCATACACATTGATAAAGGGAAAGTTGGATATTTGACTCACTACGCCATCAATATTGACACCGGGGAATATCATGGAAATGGAAACTGAATATTGTTTTCGACACAAACACATTCTAGGGTTAGAAAATCTTTCCACCGATGATATTTCCTTTATTCTTCAAACGGCAGAATCATTCCGGGAAATATCAACCCGTCCCATCAAGAAAGTCCCAATTCTCCGTGGTAAAACTATTATTAATCTTTTTTTCGAACCCAGCACCCGGACCCGTCTCTCTTTTGAAATTGCCGCAAAACGGATGAGCGCTGACACATTTAACATTTCCGCCTCCACGAGCAGTGCCACAAAAGGGGAAACCCTGGTTGATACCGCCCTGAACCTTCAGGCCATGAACCCTGATGCTATTATTATACGACACTCTCACTCAGGCTCTCCCCATCTGCTGACCAAACACATTAATGCCTCAATTATTAATGCCGGCGACGGCTTTCACGAACACCCGAGCCAGGGCCTGCTTGACTTGATGACAGTGAAACAGAAAAAGGGAAAGATTGAGGGCCTCAAAATTGCCATTATCGGTGATATTTCCCACAGCCGGGTTGCCCATTCAAATATCATAGGTTTCAGCAAAATGGGAGCCCAGGTCTATGTAAGTGGGCCGGCAACTCTACTACCGCCGGGAATTGAACAGCTGGGTGCCAAGGCGTGTCGCTCAATTGAAGAGGCTGTAACTGATGCAGACGTTGTTATGGCTCTCCGAATACAAAAAGAAAGGCAGCTTGATCCTCTCATCCCCTCATTGCGGGAATATGCTAACTTTTTTGGTGTAACCAACAAGCTGCTGGAAAAATCGAAGCCTGATGCTATTGTTATGCATCCGGGTCCTATGAACAGAGGGATCGAGATTGATCCTGCGATTGCCGACGGTCCCCGTTCTGTTATTTTAGAACAGGTCACAAACGGTGTTGCCGTCCGCATGGCTCTACTCTATCTTATTTTAGGAGGTAGTGAGCAATGAGGATGTCCATGATACTTTTACAGAATGGTCGCATAATTGATCCTGTAAATAAAGTCGACAGGCAAGGAGATCTGATCATTTCAGAAGGCAGGATACATGAAATCGGTGCACCTGGAACCCTTCATCTTCCAGATCCTGACGGGACAACATTTGATCTTTCCGGTAAATGGGTCGTGCCCGGCTTAATAGATATGCACGTCCACCTCAGAGAGCCAGGTGAAGAATACAAGGAAACTATTGCCAGCGGGACAAAAGCTGCTATTGCAGGAGGATTTACAGCTGTCGCCTGCATGCCTAACACCTCTCCCGTCAATGATTCCGAGGCTGTTACATCACTTATCCTGGAGAAGGCGGAACAGGCAAAAATGGCCCGCGTCTATCCAGTTGGAGCCGTCAGCAAAAACAGCCAGGGAACAGAGTTAGCTGAATACGGAGAAATGAAACAAGCGGGTGTCGTGGCTCTTTCTGATGATGGCAGGCCCGTTGCAAACAGTCAACTCATGCGGCGCGCTTTGGAATACAGCAGCAGCCACAACCTGCTTCTCATATCCCACTCAGAGGAAATGAGCCTCAGTGAAAACGGAGCAATGAACGAAGGAGCCCTCTCTACCCGCCTAGGGCTCAGGGGTATTCCCCATGTCGCAGAAGAAATCATGGTCTATCGCGACATTGCAATGGCAGATTACCTGGAACTTCCAATCCATATTGCCCACATAAGCACAAAGGAAACAGTAGACCTCATACGACGAGCTAAAAGAAATGGTTCCCTGGTGACATCCGAAACAACCCCACATTACTTCTCTCTCACTGAGGAGGCAATCGATCAATACGATACACGGGCCAAGATGAATCCTCCATTGAGAACTGCCGAAGACATGAAGGCTATACGCGAGGGATTGAGGGATGGTACTATTGATGCCATTGCCACAGACCACGCCCCACACAGCAACATGGAAAAAGATCTTGAATTTGAACTGGCGGCCAACGGCATCATTGGTCTTGAAACCTCTGTTCCTCTTACCATGAACCTTGTTAGAGAGAACATACTCACGCCATCACAAATGATTACGCTGATGTCTGTTCATCCAGCCCGAATTCTAGGGGTTGAAGGGGGTTCTCTGGCTGCAGGAGCAACAGCTGACGTTACTGTAATTGATCCGGATAAGAAATTTGTCTACACGAAAGATTCTATTGTTTCTAAAAGTGGGAACTCTCCCTTTATTGACAGGGAAATGCAGGGGAAGGCCGTCTTGACGGTTGTGGGGGGAGAAATCGTATTTGAGGAGCTGGGTTAATTAGAAATTACGAATTACGAATTATGAATTATGAATTGTCGGTACATATTCTATTCAGAACAGTACATTTCATTCGTAATTTCTAATTCGTAATTAAGTTATCATATCAATAAGATAACCTGTCATCTCATCTCCGATCTGCAACATCTTTATATTTGCCTGAAAGTTTCTCTTGTTTATCATCGCCTGGGGAATTTCCTCAACAAGATCTACATTGGATTTTTCCACTACCGTGCTTCCCTCGGCTGTTTGCTCATAGACCTGGGATCCTGGAGTCTCTATTTTTTCAACATGGGGAGTAACGGTGCCGTTTTCTCCCTCGTAAAACGTAACCCGTGTTTTCTTAAACTCATCTGTATTGACATTGGCAACGTTATTGGCAATAGACTCCTGTTTCTTTTGAAAACCCTGCAAGGCAGAGAGAGTGGAATTAATTCCCGAAGAAATCATTTATCTTCCTCCAAATCTTTTTTATAGCCGCACTTTTTATTGGGGCATTTCAAGTGAACCCCGTCCCTTTTCGTGCTCTTTTCAAGCAGAAAGGAAGATTCGCAGTCCGGGCAGGGCTGATTTACAGGCTTGTCCCATAAGGCATATGTGCACTTAGGATACTTATTGCAGCTGTAAAAAACTTTACCTCTTTTAGAAACTTTTTTTATTATTTCACCGCCGCATCCTTCCTCAGGACACTTGACGCCGGTGGTTTCAGCCCGAATATTTTTACACTCAGGATACCCGGAACAGGCGAGAAATCTACCAAAACGGCCGTTTTTATAAACCATTGACCGCCCGCATTTATCGCAGACCTCCCCCGATTCCTGTTCTTTCTCTTTTTCTACTGCAATTATGTTGCCATCACTGTCCCGGGAAAAATCCTGTGTATGTTTGCACTCCGGGTATTTTTCACAGGCAAGAAACTCTCCCATGCGGCCCCACTTGATTACCATACCCCCGTCACATTCAGAACATTTTATATCGGTTGGAATCGCACTCCTCTTCACCGACTTCATTTCCTTCTTGGCAGTTTCGAGAGTTTTCTTGAAAGGAGTATAAAACCCCTTCAACACCTCCTGCCAGTTACTTTTCCCACCTTCCACCTGATCCAGTTTTTCTTCCATAGAAGCAGTAAAATCAACATTCATAATCGTGGGAAAATGATTCACCAGCAGTTCCGTAACCAGCTTTCCAAGGTCTGTGGGGAAAAATTTCCTTTGAAGAAGCTGAACATACTCCTTGTCCTGGATAGTAGACAAAATTGCGGCATAGGTACTTGGCCTGCCAACTCCATTTTCTTCGAGGGCTTTCACCAATGTTGCTTCAGAATAACGTGGAGGAGGCTGAGTAAAATGCTGTTTCGGGTCGATCTTGACAAGGTCGAGCTGATCCCTCTCATTGAGGTCAGGCAAGAGCCTGTCATT
>JAUWDC010000065.1 GCA_030608985.1 Desulfobia sp.
CGGCGCTACGCAAGGCAAACTAGCTGGTATTATTCATTCTATAGCTTTTGCTAACTATTCTGAAGGACTTAAGCCATTTCATGAAACCATAAAAAAGGATTTTCTTCAGTCTGTTGATATCTCATGTTTTTCACTTATTTCAATCAGCAATCATTTTAAGGAATTACTTGAAGATGATGCTTCAGTCGTTACCATCTCCATATCTACCACAAAAATGGCAGCAGAAAATTATGGTTATATGGCACCAGTAAAAGCAGCCCTTGAGTCATCTCTTTGTTTTCTCGCAAAAAGTTTTTCAAACTTTTCTAACATCAGGTTCAATGCTGTATGCCCAGGGCTTCTCAAAACCTCTGCGTCAGCAGGTATCCCCGGTTATGTGGACAGTTATCTATATGCAGAAAAAGCAACATTGCGTAAAAAAGCATTACGCACTGAAGAGGCAGCCAATGTTGCTGCTTTTTTGCTGTCCAATCGCTCTTCTGGAATGAATGGCCAATGCCTTGTAGTAGATGCGGGCATGGGTATAAATTACTTCGATGCTGAAATTATAACTGGCACGCTTTCATAATTCATGCACTACTCTCACATTTCTCTTTATCCTTTCGGCTATCAGTTACCTCCACGTGTCATCACATCAGATGATATTGAAAAACAATTAGCGTCAGTATATCAGCGGCTTAAACTTCCCCAGGGCAGACTTGAACTGATGAGTGGAATCAAAGAACGTCGTTTTTGGGATAAAGCCACACTCCCTAGTGAAGGCGCAGCTATGGCAGGTAAAAAAGCTCTTAAAGCTGCAGAGACAGATCCCGATGAAATTGATTGCCTTATCTTCACATCAGTATCAAGGGATATGATGGAACCGGCTACAGCATCCTTTGTCCATAGATATCTTGACTTGCCTGATCACTGTTTGATCTTTGATATTTCAAATGCCTGTCTAGGTTTTTTGAATGGAATGATTGCTCTTGCTAACATGATTGAGCTTGGCCAGGTGAAAAAAGGCCTTATCGTTGCTGGGGAGACTGCAGAGGAACTTGTTGAAACAACCCTAGATTATCTTGTTAAGGATTCGAGCCTGACGAGAAAAACTATAAAATCGAGTTTTGCGTCTTTAACTATTGGTTCAGGTGCTGTTGCTATGGTCATGGGTGATAAAAGAATACATGACACCGGTCATCATCTTTTAGGCGGTGTATGCAGGGCAAATACTTCAAAGAATAATCTATGTCAGGGGGGAAAAGATGGTGTCCAGGGAACACTTATGGCAACTGATTCAGAAGAACTTCTCAAACAGGGTATTGCAACAGCAGCTCTCACATGGAATGATTTTAAAAAAGAAATGGGAAAAGATGCAGAGTGTGTTGATCACTTCTTTTGTCATCAGGTGGGTAAAGCCCATGCACAGCTGCTGTTTGACTCCCTGAATCTTGATCCCGAGAAAAATTTTGAAACCCTTCCATTTTTAGGTAATGTTGGATCCGTTTCGGCGCCTATCACCATGGCAATTGGTGTTGAACAGAAGGCTATACTGCCTGGCCAGAAGGCAGCTTTGCTTGGTATCGGCAGTGGAATAAATTGTCTTATGCTTGGGATACAGTGGTAGTGCTTCCTGCATTTCTTCATGATCAATATCCATTTAGCCCTGACACCTGTAAACTTCCATGTGGCAATACCATGTCATATGTGGATGTCGGCAAAGGTCCAGTTGTTGTCATGCTTCATGGCAACCCTACCTGGTCTTTTTATTATCGAAACCTGATAAAACTTCTTCAAAAAAAATACCGCGTTATAGCTCCGGATCATATTGGGTGCGGACTGTCCAGTAAACCTCAGCAGTATCAATATCGTTTAAACACTCACATTGAGAATGTTGAATACCTGCTTGATTATCTCCAGATCGATAGAACATCTCTTGTGCTTCACGACTGGGGTGGTGCCATAGGTATGGGATATGCTGTCCGGCATCCTAAACGTATTCAATCGGTGGTTATTTTGAATACCTCGGCTTATCGATCACATCATATCCCTTTTCGTATTAAAATATGCAGGATACCGATCTTTGGAGATTTAATCATACGTGGTTTGAATGGTTTTGCCAGAGCAGCTCTTTTTATGGCAGTCACAAAAAAAATGTCTCCGAGTATTGCTCAAGGATATCTTTTCCCATATGACTCCTGGATAAATAGAATTGCAACATTGCGATTTGTCCAAGACATCCCTCTTTCTGAAAATGATTATTCCTATAAAACGCTATGTAATATAGAGATGGGGCTTGAGTTCTTTAAAAATACTCCTATGCTTATTTGCTGGGGCGGGAAAGACTTTTGCTTCAATGATCATTTTTTCAGGCAATGGCTGGAACGATTTCCCCAGGCAGAATGCCACTACTTCTCTGATGCAGGTCACTATGTGCTGGAAGACGCTTTTGACCAGATCGGACCCTTAGTGGAAGATTTTTTCAGCAATCACACTCAATGAACTACAATATCTCCCAAACGTTAACTGATAGAGCATTAGAGATGCCTGAGAAAACCGGCTTAATCTCTAAAAAAACATTAGGATATAGATATTGGTCATTCCTGGAACTCCACGAAAATACGAACTGCTATGCCAACACTCTGACCCGTATCGGTGTAAAAGAAGGGGATAGAGTCATACTTATGGTGGCACCATCCATGGAGTTTATCTGCCTCACTTTCGCACTCTTTAAAATGGGTGCTGTTACTATTCTAATTGACCCTGGTATGGGGTACAAGAATCTAACTAGATGTATCAGTTCTGTTCAACCTGACGTGTTCATTGGTATTCCTAAAGCACATCTTTTCAGGAAACTATTTTCTTCTCCCTTCAAAACAGTACGACTCAATATCTGTGTCGGACATTCTTTCGGAATCCTGGGCAAATCGCTTCAAAAACAAATAGCTAAAGACGAGACCAGCTTTGATCAATGCAACACCGCAAAAGACGACCTTGCCGCTATCATTTTCACTACCGGCAGCACAGGCCCTCCGAAAGGCGTTCAGTACAGCCATTCGATTTTCTCCGCTCAACTGGCTCTCATAGAGAAATACTATGGTATAGGCAGGGACGATATTGATCAGCCGGCATTTCCTCTTTTTGCCTTGTTTTCCATTGCCCTGGGAGCGTGCGCTGTTATCCCCCACATGAATCCTGCTAGACCTGCCAATGTCAATCCTGCAAAATTTATTAAAACAATCATAGACTATAAGGTCACTTATTCCTTTGGCTCGCCAGCCATATGGAATGTGGTAAGCCATTACTGTATTGAAAACAACATTACCCTGCCAATTAAGAAAATTTTGATGGCTGGTGCTCCTGTTTCCGGTGAACTTATTAAAAGAGTAAAAAAGATCATGTCGCCTGAAGGTGAAGTGCATACGCCTTACGGTGCGACAGAGTCTCTTCCTATATCTTCTATGACAGGAACTGAGATTGTACAAGAGACTTGGGATGATACCCGAAAAGGGAAAGGAACATGTGTCGGGAGACCGCTCCCAGGTATAGAAATCCGTGTTATTTCACCTTCTGAATCCGAGATTCCTCTGTGGAGCAATACTCTTGTCATGGAAACAGGTCAGATTGGAGAGATTGTCGTTAAAGGTGATGTGGTAACGAAGGCGTATGACCACAATGACAGTGAAAATAAGATTTCTAAAATTAAAGATGGCAACGATTTCTGGCACAGAATAGGTGACATGGGATATTTTGATGATCAGGCCCGTCTCTGGTTCTGCGGCAGAAAGGCCCACAGAGTTCACTCAGCAGCGAAAATTATGTATACAATCCCATGTGAGGCCATTTTCAATGAACATCCGGATGTGTTCAGATCCGCTCTTGTTGGTGTTGGAGAAAGTGACCAACAGGAACCGGTTATTGTCATAGAACTCAAGGGGAAAAAGGGAGACACTTCACAGATATTAAACCAGTTACGCATACTTGCTAAAGGTAACAGTCTCACAGCAGGTATAAAACATTTCCTTATTCATCCATCCTTTCCTGTTGATATCCGTCATAATGCTAAGATTTTTCGTGAAAAACTGGCTGTATGGGCCACGGAACAGTTAAGTAAATAGGTATACGGTTTAAGGCGTGGGGTATAAGGTTTAAGAAAGGTTCTTAAGTCAAAATTGCGTAATGTTTTAGCTCATACCTTACACCATAAACCTTATACCTATTGCAGGTATTAGCTGTTTCCATCGATATATCAATAGGTTATCACAACTCGAAAGCTGAGATAATAATTTATGCAGAAAGCAATTGTAACAGGCGGCGGTGGATTCGTCGGTAAAGCTATCGTCCGTCAGCTTATTGAGCGAGGTGTTGATACAGCTGTTATAGGACGCCATCGTTATCCTGATGTTGAAAAAATTGGTGCGCAAATTTTTGTTGGCGATATTCGCGATTCTGACTTTCTTGACTCCTGCTTCAAAGGCTTTGATACAGTTTTTCATGTTGCTGCGAAAGCAGGTATCTGGGGTGATGAAAAAGAATACATTTCTATAAACGTCAATGGTACGGAAAACGTTATTAGTGCCTGCAGGAAAAGCAACATATCAAGATTAATTTATACAAGCACTCCAAGTGTTGTTTTTAATAATGAATCCTTGGAAAACATAGATGAAAAGGCCCCATACGCAGATTCATTTCTCTGCCATTATGCAGCATCCAAAGTCATTGCAGAGAAATGTGTTCTTGCCGCTAACAATAGTGACCTCCTGACCACAGCAATTCGTCCTCATTTAGTGTGGGGGCCTGGTGACAATCATCTCCTCCCCAGAATCATAGAACGTGGCTTGAAAGGTCAATTAAGCATAGTTGGCAGTGGGCAGAATAAGGTTGACATAGCCTATATTGATAATGTTGCAGACGCCCATCTTTTAGCTGCTGAAAACCTTGAATCCTCCAGAAGCGCTGCCGGCCAGGCTTATTTTATCTCACAGGGCCATCCAGTAAACCTATGGAACTGGATAAATGATCTGTTCAGCAGGCTTTCCATCCCTCCTGTGAGAAAATGTGTTAGTTTTAAAAAAGCATATCTTGCAGGTACATTTCTCGAGTGTGTGTATACTTTTTTTCGAATAAAACAGGAACCGAGAATGACACGTTTTTTAGCAGAACAACTTGCAAAATCTCATTGGTTTTCCATACAAAAAGCCAATGATGAACTTGGATATACTCCGAGAGTGACAACAGAAGAAGGAATGAATAGAACAGTGTCCTGGCTCTTAGAAGGAAATAAATTCTAGTCGTAACTTATTCAGCGGTGTTATTAATTGTTTTACTCCGCCTGAACAATTACGAAAAAGTGCCTGAAGTGCCCTAAAGTTTTAAGTGCCTAAAGTTGCGGAAGTTGATCTAATCAGATATTTCCTTAACTTTAGGCACGTTGGTGCACTTTAAACTTTAAGTACTTTATTCTGAACAGTTACTAATCCACGAAGTTCTGTTCTAACTGCTTCCAGGAATGGACATCCCGCTGCAACAGATAAGGGATATAATTACGGAGAAGGGTAAGTGCTTCCCTTGTTGACTGTTGGCTGAATTTGAGGCGACTCAGCTTCTCCAGAGAGAGGGATTGTCCCATTTCCAATGTCTTTATAGTATTCATTGACAAAGAAGAAAATTGCCCCCCCCTAACAGGGATACAACGCGTACACACCAATCCATTATGAACCGCACTAAATGAAAATGTGTTTACATTGGATATCTTAATACCGCAATTCGTGCAGCAAGAAAGGCTGAGTTGATATCCCATTAACTTCAGCATTCTCAGCTGAAAAAAAATGATAATGTCAGACATGCTTTGCCCCTTATTAAGCTCGCTGAGACTCCAGACCAGCAAATTGTAAAGCTTATCATCACAGTCATTCTCTCTTGTCCCGAGGCGCATCAACTCGCATATCAGCATTGCTCCGTTGTAATATTGTATTGATTTGCGGAGAAAGGGGTAGGGGGCAATGAGTTCTGCCTGATCAAGGCGAAGCAGGCTGGAATGCCTTGCAGTATCTGCAATAATGTCCAGCAGGGAGAAGTATTCGAGTTTGTTAAGGAAACGTTTTTTGCTGCGTTTTGCACCTTTCGCTATAGCCGCAGTTTTCCCGTATTTCTGCGTATAAAAAGTGACGATTTTGTCCGATTCTCCATAGTCGGTAACATGAATTACTACTGCTGGAGTATGGATAAGTGCCATCAGGGGTCGTCTAAGAATAAATTTTTGATATTGCGCCGCAATGTCGTTCATGTTCAAGGCGCGGCAAGGAGAGCATAACGGGTTATGTAAGCCTTGACGCGCCCCGCAGGAAGTACTCTTGGGGTACAACGCAGAAGAGGGACGACAGGGCAAGTAAGATCAGGAAGTTATTCTTTGGATGCTCCCTTAATGCATGGAAGTGACTATGCTGTCTGAAGTGTCAACAGTAGATGATTTCTTTTTCGAAGCATACAAGGAGGAATTGCGTTCTACGTAATATTTCTCAAAGTATACGTCACGTGATTGACTGGCAAAAGGGGAATTATTGCCAGTACATAGCCAGTATCCGATA
This sequence comes from Desulfobia sp., assembly GCA_030608985.1. Lineage (GTDB taxonomy): Bacteria > Desulfobacterota > Desulfobulbia > Desulfobulbales > SURF-16 > Desulfobia. The sequence goes on from JAUWDC010000065.1 coordinate 6,567, forward strand.
AAGAGTAGGAAAAAGAAAAAAATTAACAAAAGAATTCTAGGAAGCGTAATGAAAGGAGATTTCCCTGTAAAATTAGTACTTGCTAACGATTCGTTGCTGTCTTGACCTGTCCCTCCCAGGGCTACTATTTCATTAT
>JAUWDC010000166.1 GCA_030608985.1 Desulfobia sp.
TTGGTCTGGAAAAAATTGAAGCGTTGGATTTCACTGAGGTTGCAGTATTAACCAGCCTCGTAAAAGTCCCATCGATAACACCTGATCAGGTTCTGGCCGGCATACAGCAGATTAAAAATCTCCATAATCCGGGGAGATGGGCGGCAAAAAGCTTTTTTGAAATCAGTGGGCAATCGCCTGACAAAATAAATCAAGGTCTGGAGCAGATTACGCTCCTCACCCCTGAGCAGTGTTGGGCTGCAGAAAATAGTAATAAGATTGTCGGGATAACGGTTGATGAAGCATTGAAAATTATGATGGCTATCCGTTTTGTCCCTCTGCCTGAAATCTGGAATATTCGAGCTTTATTCGGGCTCCCGGATATGACAGGTCCTGATGCCCTTAATTGGTTGGAGACATACTTTGTTAAGCCCCAGGAAGAAAAAAATGAGCTGTATCTCTCTCTAACCAGCACCCAGAAGACCACACTTTTGTCAGTTTTTTATGAAGCATCTGAGAAAAGTATAATTGAAATAAATAATCTGCATTCAATAACAGATATTAATGAGAGAGAAATTCCCTCTGCTGAGTTGGCATCATATAGTTTTGAACAGTTAAAATCCTTATTTGACAGACTTGATCCCAAAATTGTTGCCAGTTATAGCCCTAAGTTTACCGTTTTTTCCGAACAAGGGGATACGACCGGTACTATTAAAATTTTGCGTGATGCCACCGGAGCTGCCCGTGTACTGGCAGCAAAGCAGCGGACCAATGCCAATCTTTATATCCTCCTTTCCCGAGTCACTATTTTGTATGACAGTTCATTTCGTAATATCCTGTTGCCGGTATTGCAAAAGCATATTGCAACAGACTATGGGGGAAGTCTGCTGAAATTTCTGCAGGAAATAGATCCGGGAAGCTATCATGTGGCACGATTTATTTCCAGTATGGGCCAGAAAGGAAAGTTGAGTGTGTTTTTCCCTAAGGATCCTGAAGAACAAGTGGCAATCCTTAATTTAGTCGCCGATTCAGCCTTTCGGGACGAAAACAGCCTTATCTTTTTTGCAGCCGGATTTTCTAAGCCTCTGGATATTGTCCATCCCTCTGCTCGACACTCTCTGCTTAAAAGGATGATTACACTGGCTAATGATAAGAATGCCATATTTGCCCAGCAGATTAGAATTATCCTCCAGTATTATCTGGAAGATCAGCCCGGGTCGTTAGAGGATGATACGAAAGCTGAAATAAAAGATATTCTAGCGACGTATGGAACAGTCGACCTGGTTGCATATGCGAAAACTCCTTTTGCGGAATGGATTGAGGATGGAGAGTTAAGCGCTTTATCCGTCTTCAATTCAGATGATGATGGCCGTCTTTCCTTTTTTGCCAACTGCCGGCACCTGTTATCCAATGGTTACCATCCGGTACCCACCAAGGCATTCTTGCTGGAAGAGGAGGATTACGGCCAGGATAGCCGGGTGGCTGGACTGCTTGTAAGTGTCGCCAAGAAAGAGCCGGAAAGCCTAAGAAATCTTTTTATATTTCTGAAAGACAATCCAGTGGTGATTGATTTTGTCAAAACAGTTCATTCATTAAAAATCTCTCACAGTCTCGCTATTTACCGGGATAAAGAGACCGAAAAGAAACTGTTGGAACAGTATATCAATGGTGGCCATGAGATGTTTGCCCACCGAGGCCACAGTTACTGGCTGGATGATCATCTCCTGATACCTATGCGGGAGCTTGTGAAAGATGAACAAATAAAAAGAGAAAAATTCACAGACAAACAGCGCTTTTTGAGTATTGGCTCCTGCGGGGCAATAAATGCTTATTCCGAACTTACCGGAATATTCTGTAACAGGGTTGATATGCTTGGCAGTATGGGAACCGGCATGACAAATGTAAATAATTTGTATAACCTTTTTCTCTTCGAGACGATTGCTGCAGGCCCGGTGGAGATGAACTGGAGGGAGGTTGACAGGCGCTCTTTATTCATATTCCCTGGAGAATCCGGGAGAAGTTACCTGCGGCCCGGAAGCCTGCCGGCAGTGCTGTATAAGATCATTGGGGAAGGGAGATGTTGGTTCAGATAATGAACCCCGGTACACTTCGTTATATAATGTGCCCGATATACCTGTTTGAGACCTGAATAAATTTCCGCTCAGCTGCAACAAAGGCCTTATCGATTAACCCGATAAGACCTTTGTTCTTAAATTCCCAAACCTCTTAGGAGCTACACGTCTGTAAAATCTGTCGGCGGCTTCGTGAGAAACTGAACAAATTTCCCTTTTTCTATACAGTTTATATAGGCATCATTAGGAGAGATCCATCCCTGCTGTAGATATTCCATAATAGCATCATCCAGAGTCTGCATACCGTATCGTTTACCTGTCTGCATAACAGACGGAATCTGATAGGTCTTCCCTTCTCTGATAAGGTTCCGAGTCGCAGGAGTACAAATGAGAATCTCAAGGGCAGCACACCTGCCTTTGACATCAACTCGCTTGAAAAGAGTCTGGGAAACAACGGCCTTCAATGCATCAGCCAGTGTAGAACGAACCTGAGCCTGTTGTTCCGCAGGGAAAATCTCAATGACCCTGTCCACAGTCTTTGCAGCATTCAGGGTATGCAATGTTCCAAATACCAGATGACCAGTCATGGCCGCTTCCATGGCAAGAGAGATGGTTTCCAGATCACGCATCTCACCTACCAGGATAACATCAGGATCCTCACGTAAAGCCCCGCGCAAGGCATTGGCAAAACTCTGGGTATGCAGCCCTACTTCACGATGATTAACAATACACTTCTGACTTTTATGTACGAATTCAATAGGGTCCTCAATTGTCAAAATGTGATCACTGCGGGTTTTATTGACCTCATCGACAATGGCGGCTAGTGTTGTTGATTTACCACTACCTGTTGGACCGGTTACCAGCACCATTCCTTTTGGCAGGCCCGCCAGTTTCTTAATCACAGGAGGGAGATTCAACTGTTCACAGGTCAAGATATCACTGGGGATTTCGCGAAATACTGCCCCAACACCAAATTTTTGCTGAAACAGGTTACCACGATAGCGAGCAAGGCCGGGAATTTCGTAACCAAAATCCACGTCACCTGTCTCTTCAAACTTTTTCACCTTATCTTCGCTGACAATTTCATAAAGCATTGCTTTGAGTTCATCATCACCCAACACTTTATACTTAACCCGCTCTATGTCACCACGAACACGAAGTAAGGGCTGCTGACCGGCTACCAGATGTAAATCTGAAGCTCCCTGGTCATTCATTAATTTAAAAAACGCATCAATCTGAGCCATGCAGTTATCTCCCCAAAACCTATATTGGTAATACGTTATCGTTCGTTTCTACTAATAGAAAATATAAGAAAATTATCTAACAAAAAAAGTAAAAAGTCAAACAGGTTGATATTTGACGTATTCGTAAAAGACACTCATACGCCGCGTTAGTCGAAGCTTGTACCCCCTTGAGGGGTATAACTGCTTGATATTACAGGTGGCGATAATTCAAAACACGACTTTTTGCGAGAACAACAATATTTCTCTATGGAATTCATAGCAAGAAATGCCATAATACAAACAGAGGTTACTTAATTAATGAATTTTATTGATCTACATATACATTCAACCTATTCAGATGGTACGCTGACACCTTTACTTCTTGTGCGGGAAGCAAAGGAAATGGGACTAAAGGCTATCAGCCTTACCGACCATGATACCACAGAAGGCGTTGAAGAAACAATATCACATGGTGATACTTATGGGGTGGAAATACTCCCTGGTGTTGAACTAAGTGCACATATTGACACCTTATCCGTTCATATTTTAGGATATGGTTTGAGGTACAATGACCCGACACTCCTCGCTCGACTTGCGACTATTCAAGAAGCACGTGACGCCAGAAATCAGAAAATCATCACCCGGTTAAATGACCTTGGTATAGAGATAACAAAAGAAGATCTTCATAAATTTTCTAAAACCGGACAAACAGGACGACCCCACTTTGCCCAATTTCTCATTGAAAAAAAAGTGGCCCATTCTTTTGCTGATGCTTTTGACGTATACCTGGGCCAAAATGGTTCAGCCTACGTTCCCCGTAAAATACTTTTTGCTGCTGACGCTATTCGCTATATCAATGAGGCGGGTGGGCTAGCTGTTCTCGCTCACCCCGTTGCTATTGATTGCACAATGTCTTCTATTCCAGGTCTGGTAGAAACACTCAAAAATTTTGGCCTTGCCGGTATTGAGGTGTATTATCCCTCCCATTCCAAAACAGCGCGAAAGGCATTACTTGAAATAAGCCGTCAATATGACCTTATTGCTACCGGCGGCAGTGATTTCCATGGCTACAGCAGCACCGGTAGCACTTTAGGAAGAACAGGGAAGAACAAACGCTTGCCGTATGAGGTTCTTGAAATCATAAAAAACAGGCTTTC
>JAUWDC010000105.1 GCA_030608985.1 Desulfobia sp.
CTCAAAAGTTCAGGGTCATGGCTGATAACCACAATCGTGTTCCCACGTTTATTCATTTCAACAAATAATCCAGTCACCTTATCAGCGGTCTCTTTATCAATATTTGAAGTCGGTTCATCGGCAAAGAGTATTTCAGGGTCGTGGACAAGGGCGCGAGCCAGTGAAACCCGTTGCCTTTCGCCTCCTGAAAGCTGTCTTGGAAGATGATTGGCTCTGTCGGTCAGTCCAACCTTTTCCAACAGAGACATTGCCTTTTGCTTTCGTTGTTTTAGATTCATGGAAGTCACCACAAGGGGGAAGGAAACGTTTTCCCAGGCCGATATGGAATCCCACAGCTGATATTCCTGAAAGACTATTCCTATCCTGTTTTTTCTGTATATGGCTTGACGTACATCAGAAGCAGTACATATATCTTTTCCCTCCACCAGGATCTGACCTGAACTGGGTCGGTCAAGGGCAGCCATCAGGGCAAGCAAGGTACTTTTTCCGGAGCCGGAAGGTCCGACAACAGATGTCCAGCTACCCTCTGCTATATGGCAGCTTACATCCCGCAATCCCCAGACATGATTGTTACTGTCCAGTTGATACCGTTTGGAGACATTCTGAACCTCAATCATGAAAGACTCGCAAAAAGTCATAATTTGAATTATCGCCACCAGTAATATCAAGTATTAAAAAAGACTCACGCGGCGTATGAGTGCTTTTTACGAATACGTCAATCAAACTCATTTCTTTTTTAATTTCTGTTCAAGGTCTTGCCGTTCATCATCGGCATAAGGATTCTTCCCCCAATTTCTCGTTTTAGGTGCTTCATAAGGAGGATCAACAGCCAGGCTGCGAATGAAGGCAATAATATGAGAAATTTCTTTGTCTGAAAGAACGTGTTTCCATTGAGGCATGATGTGTGACAAATTATTGGCCTTTCCTCCAAATTTAATCACCTTGAAAAGGCGCACATCATTCTGCATATTCATATAAAAACCATTTGTGTGATCTCTGGGAGGTGGTTGCAGAGCCTCATTTTTTGCCCTTGGGCCCCGGCCATTTCCCTCTTGACCGTGGCAAGGAGTGCAGTATTGCTGATAAATCCTCGCCCCCCGTTTCACATTGCCGGCAGCAAAAGAATTGGACCCTGCAAAAAATCCAATGACGACGCAAAGAATAATCGTGATTTGAATACTCTTATTTTCACCACAGAGAACACGGAGACCACAGAGAAATTTTTTATTATAATCAGTTGCCTCTGTGAACTCTGTGCGCTCTGTGGTTGATTTATGTTTTAACGGTTTCATAATTAGTCACTGTATCATCACATCATCGTCGTCATCGGCGGTGTCACGGCAGTTTTCCAGGTACTGATTATTGTCCCAAGCATGGTCAGGACCAGACCAAAAAGAAAGGAAAACAGTGCCGGCATTGGAGTGAAAAGCGCGGGTACTGGAAAATCAGGTATCCAGGAAGATCCGCTGATAAACAGTGGGGCTATGCCAATTCCATTCCCTAGTCTTAACCATACCATGGCCAGCAGCAAGGCAGAGAGACTCCCTCCCAAGGCTAAGATTAAATTCTCAAAACAGGTCAACTCCATAACTTCCAGGGTCTGCCATCCTGTGGCCTTTAAAATACCAATTTCTCGTTTTCGAGCCCCTCTGCCGAAGCCTGAGAGGATGAGAAGTGCGGGAATAGACAAGGCAAACGCGGTGACATAAAACATAAAAAAAACACCTGCCTGTAAATCAAAGCCACGGTTTACGAACTGGCGTACAATCTTTTTTGTTTGTATCCGTAAAGGCGGAACCATTTCCCACGGTTTTCCCCGGCTGTTGAGCAGCTCAGCAATTTGATCCTCTGTGCCGGGTCGACAGTAAATGAGGATTTCTGATGCGTAGCCCGGTAGCTTGAATATCTGCTCGGCAGCGTGAAAGGGGATAATAATCATAGCTCCGGACCAGAGGGAGCTATCTGGGTCAATGATCTTCGTGACTTCAAAGGGTAAGGGAGGGAAAAGGGAAAACCGTAGTTCACTTCCGACACGTAATTCTAATCGATCAGCAAGGGATCTTCCAAGGACTGCCTGGACAGCTTGATCCTTCTGTGATTCAGCAGGAGGGAAAAAATCAGTGGAATCAATTCCTACCACAACAACGAGTTCTTCCCCGATGTAGGTTCGACCGACAATCCTCGGCATCACCTTTGTCACGCCTGGAATTTCTTCGAATCTAGAGAGCTGTTCTAACGCAACAGGTCCATTTCGACCATATTGAGAACGGCTGACATAGAGATCCGCTCCCCCTTCTATCGATACCATTGATTGGGAGCGCACCCCCTCGGAGACAGCAATGGCAGAGACAAAGGGAAGCAACACCCCTATGAGGCAGAGAAGTACCACCAGACTCCTTCCTCGATTTCGATAAACAGAAGAAACAGCTTCAAAAAATAAATTCAGGTGTTTCTGCATATCAGGGGCCAGATGACAGAAGGTTGAAATCTAAAAATTTTAAAGCCACATTCCACTTTAGTGGGTTAATTGTTGAAATTGCTTACCATCGACAACCTGTCAGGGGAATAGGAAAAACCGGCAGGAATCGGGTAAATCTCAACCAGGGGGTCAGTCTGTAGCCTGGGGTCATAGTCACTGAAATTCCAGACAGGAGCCATCACTGCTCCCATACCGACCCCTCCTATCTCCTGTTGAAAGTGGAGTGTGTCAGCTTTATTATCAACTATAGTATCCCACTGATACACTCCGGAATCGAACAAAAGTACTGCGCAGACAACAGCAAAAAGAACGGCTAATGTTGTCAGAACTCCTATTACCTGCTTCTGCATAGATACTTATCAGCGGCGACGACGGCGTCTTGTACCCGTATCCTCAGCAGCGCCTTCCTCACCAGGTTTTGTGACTGCAGGTTCTTCACCAACAACACTGATCATGGCCTGCATGGAATGAATCGGGCAGTAATACGGATAATCTCCAGGCACCCGGAAGGTGTAACTGAATGTTGTTCCTCTCAGAAGGAGATAGGAAAAAAACTTATTATTATGGCGCATATCCACTCCTGAGATAACCCAGTGGCCATAATTCATTTTATTTTCCCAGACCACGGTATCCCCTACGTTGATGACAGGATCCGGCGGATAGAAATTAAAGTTACGGATTTCAATGTGGATTGTTTCCGCATGGACGCCTGACGTTGCAGAGAAAAACAGGGCTATTCCTACTATAAAGCCGGCAACTAATTGCTTCATATTTAATTGCTTCATATTCATACCTTTTTTGTACAGACCTGGTTATTTATTTACCTGGTATTCAGGAGTATGATACTTCAATTTAACCGGATCGTGGCCCGGCCAGTCATGCTCGCTGGCATCAAAAGGATCCTGCAACTTCCTGGTAGGACTCTTATCGTTATGACATAGTGTACAGGTCGTGGAAGGATCTTTAATTATACCGCTACGGATAATCTCTTCATCAGTATAGGTCCGGCTATGTTTTCCCATTACCTTGTTGTAGTCTTTGCCGGCACCATGACAGGATTCACAACTGACCCCGATCATGCTTGGAGTTTTTTCAAAACTGACAAAACCACCTGGTTTCCCATATCCTGTGGTATGGCAGGGAAGACAACTTTGATCTTTTGTATAATCCTTTTGCGGATCAAGTCCGGCCTTTTTCTTGATCTCTGCTCGTTCACCGGGCTTAAGGATTTCATAAGACAAGGCCATTGATGTTGTTTTCCAACTTTTCCAGACTTTACGATGACATTTCTTACATGTTTTTACACCAGCATAATCTGAAATTTTGGGTTCCTGTGCAGATGCGAGAGAAGCACTAAAAAGAACAAGACTAGCAATTATCAGTATTTTTTTCATATCGTCCTCACGTTAAATTTATAATTAAAAATTGAGAATTAAAATGAAGGAATATAGAATCAGATAACTTCCGTCATTATCAATTATCCATTATCAATTATCAATTTTTTTCCTGTTCCTGTGGTGGAATAGGAGTACCCGTCCACTCTGGATTCTTAGCCAAAGATCGAACATAGGCAATAACATCCCATATCTGTTTGTCTTTTAATATATGTTTCCACTGGGGCATAATATGGGAAAAGTTCATGGACTTTCCCCCATCTCTAACGGTTTTGAACAACTGAACGTCAGTACGTACGTTCATAATCTTTCCGTCGGTGTGATTCCTGGGAGCCGGATCAAACTTTTCAACCTTCATTCGAGTACCATCTCCGGTACCATTTTTTCCATGGCATGGAGTACAGTACTGATCATACTGCCGTTTCCCCCTCTTTACATTTCCTGCCGCAAAACAGGAGGTGGTAAAGGCAATCAGTAATCCGACAGTGAGAATCGGGGCAACGACCCGAAAAAATTTGCAGCCTGTTTTCATCATAATTCTCCTCTACTGTTGTTACAGACCTCATAAGATATTATGCTCAAAGCATTTATATCTTGTTGGTATTGCAAGAAAAATGCAAAAGTTGGGCAAGCGCCGGTCTGAGTTTTAAGTTTTATGATTTAAGTGTTAAGTAACCCTCATCCCGGCACAACGAAACATGAAAGTTTGACCATCAACTTAAAACTTAAAACTTACAACTTAAAACTACAACGTCTGCCTTCCTTCTCCAAGAGAAAAAACCGGGGTACTGCCTGAAGCAGTACCCCGGCTCGGATTCCGTACGCAAGTGGATACTTATTGCTGATCTGCCGGAATCCAGTTGAAGTTAGTATTTTCAGGAGTGAGGTAGGTCCTAGACCCGGCCTCGATTACTTTCTTCTCCTCCCGGACTACAGGTTCATTCCACACATCCTTACCGGTTTTCTTCTTCAGACCTTTCTTGAAATAGTCATCATTGAAAACCACCGGATCAGTCTGCCAGAAACCGTAACGTGTCTGATCATAGTAGGAACCAACTTTACGAACATCACCGTTGGAAATTCCTTCTTTCACCATACGCTTGGCACCACCAGGAAGATTTGCGGTATCACGGGAAAGCAGTGCACCATAATTCTTCTCCTGGAGATCCTGGTATCGCATTGCACGATACGCATCAGACTTGTTGAGCAGTGCATCCATCTCTTTTTTGTTGAGGAAACGTGCACCTTTCTGTGTGGTAATCTGCAGAGGTTCGCCGTCTTCAGAAACAACCTGCTTTATCTGGAAGTCAATGGGCAGCCCTGCTCTTCCGGAATCAAGCTGCGGAGCCCAAGTGTCTTCAGCTTTGTAGAAGGTAGATCTCCCAAGACCTGCTGCCTCACCATTGGTATGACACTCTTCACAACGTCGCCCAACGGTTTGGATGGTGTGTGGAGTATAGGCATTCATGACAAGGCCCGGCATTCCATCTGTGGTTTTTACCAGCTGCGAATCCATGAAGATCTGGGATTTTACCTTTTTCCTCATTTCACGCAGTGCCAGCTTTATTTTTAATCTCTCGTCCGGATCAGAAGTCATAAGAAGTTTCTTCTTAATATTCATCTCTTCCTTGCGGAGTTTACCTACATCAGGACCAAGATGGCTGATGAAATACTGGTACTGAGGTCTGAACATGGAGTATTTACCCTCAGGGTTTTTACCAAGGATAACATC
>JAUWDC010000284.1 GCA_030608985.1 Desulfobia sp.
AGAAGCGTCAGGAAAGCACCCTGCTTGGTCGTCTTGACAAAATTCGGGCCGGCTTCGGCACATTTCTTACCCGGTTTATCGGAGGGCCCTATCGACGGTTCCTTACACTGAGTCTGCATTATAGATATACAACGGTGGCTGTGGCTGTCTGTATACTGGCGATTACCTTTGGGCTTGTCGGCGGTGGAATCATCAAATTTCGATTTATGCCGAAAGTTGCCGGTGATACAGTAAAAGCCAATCTGGAAATGATTTCCGGCACCCCGGCATCCCGCACTGCTGAGGCTCAGCACCATTTGTTTGAAAAAGCCATGCAGACCATTAAAGAATTTGAGGAAGAACGCAGCGAAAAAATAGTGCGCCATGTCTATTCAGTAACAGGCGGAACTATTGCCGCAGGTGGACCACGTGGCGGAAGCAGTTCTGAAGCAGCCAATCTTGCCGGTATTTCACTCTTTCTTACCCCAAGTGAAGATCGCGTTACAACCTCTGAGGAGATAGGACGCCGCTGGCGTCAACTCACCGGAGACATTCCCGGCACTCATTCCCTCTCTTTTGCCTCAAATCTGGTTCATATGGGCGCTAATATCGATGTGCGTCTGGCACACGAACGTTTTGACGTTCTTGAAAAGGTATCAGAACGCCTCCAGGCAACCCTGGCTGATTACCCTGGGGTCGATGATATAGCCAGCAATTTCAGCCTGGGCAAAAAAGAACTCAAAATAAAACTTCGTTCTGAAGCCCGGACACTGGGTATTACAGAAGAACAGCTGGGCCGCCAGCTTCGCAGTGCTTTTTATGGGGCCGAAGCTCTACGACTCCAGAGAGGAAGAAACGAAGTTAAGGTCATGGTCCGATACCCTGAAGATGAACGCCGCCATCTTGAGGATCTGGAAACAATGCGTATTCGAACACCTTCAGGAGGAGAAATCCCCCTTTATCAGGCTGCCAGTGTTGAAGAAGGATACGGATTCAGTTCCATTCACCGCAGTGATCGCAAACGTGTCATCAACGTTACCGCCGATGTTGACAGCACAAAGGCAAACGCTGAGGAAATCCTTCAGGAACTGCAGAAAACTATTCTGTCAGAGCTGAAAACGGATTATCCCGGTCTCGGGATAGATCTGGAGGGGGAATCAAAAGAACGACGGGATTCCATGGGAAGTATGGGCAAGGGATTCATGATTGCCATGCTTTTCATCTATGCCCTGCTGGCCCTGCCATTTCGCAGCTACAGTCAGCCGCTGCTGATTATGGCTGCTATTCCTTTCGGAATTATCGGCGCCATCTTTGGTCACCTGATCATGGGGTATGACCTGAGCATTATGAGTCTGTTCGGCATTGTCGCTCTTTCCGGAGTTGTGGTAAACGACTCACTACTTCTTATCGACTATGCCAACAGATCCCGCAAAAAAGGAATGGATAAACTGCACTCAATTATTGAAGCCGGCGTCCGTCGTTTTCGGCCCATACTCCTTACATCGCTTACTACCTTTTTTGGTTTGTCTCCCATGATTCTCGAGACAAGCACCCAGGCAACATTTCTTATTCCCATGGCGATTAGCCTTGCTTTCGGGATAATGGCGGCAACCGGTATCACACTCCTTCTCATTCCATCACTCTATATGATCCTGGAGGATTTCCGACACATGTTCGGATTTCGTGATGAGGAGATAAAGGGCAATTGACAATGGATAATTGATAATTGATAATTGATAACAATATGCTCCTGCCCAAATTATCCAACAATAATTCAAGTTTCCAGCCAATATACCGACATAATTTCTATAGGGAGAAAACTGCTCTCTCTGCTATTTATACAAGCAACTTAAAACTTTAAATAAAACGATTAGGACACCGCCATGAGCAACTCAATAACGAACTATCTTCCCTCATTTAATCCATATAACCAACCAGCGAATGGATACAGGTCTGAATCTTTTCAACAGACGGCAGAAAAACAGAGGGATTCGGACATATCCATCACTACTGATGAAGGAGATGTGGTGACAATCTCTTCTTCATACGCCATGGCAATGGCCTATTCTGCCAGTGAGGAATTTGCTCCTGGCATGTGGAATCAGAGCTATACGGCAATGAGTCTGGAAAGCAGCACATTCAGCATGACTATAGAGGGCGACCTGAACGAAGAAGAACTCCAGGACATAAAGCATCTCCTTCAGGATCTCAAAAAAATTGCCAAGGCATTTTTCCATGGAGATACCCAGCGTGCAATAAACAAGGCCCTTGATATCGGGGACATGGGATCAGTTGCTCAGCTCTCTGCCAGCTTCAACTATAGTGAACAGATCTCCACCACCCACAGCGTTGCAACATACCACCCGTTACCGTCAGGAGATATGTCAGCCGCCTTTAAAGACCTCCAGGAAATACTTGGGGAGAATTCATTTGAAGATTTCAATTTTGCAGATATCCTCAGGGCCCGGTGGCAGCAGATGCTGGAAACTTTTGATTCCGATGATGAAGAAGATGCTGTTATTGATGCAATGGAATCGACAGATGAGGCAAATAACACCCCTACCGCTGAACAAATGCTTCAAAGGGTGCGGGAAACCATCGAGAAACAACCGCAGTTAAGCCCATTTATTATCCCCGTTGCCAATCAGGCTATCGACGAAGCAGCTGCATCTGTTTCTGAAATGAAAGGTCAGGATATCAACACGGAGAAGCTCCATAAAGACTTCTTGAAGCAATGGAAAAACTGGATGCTGACCTGATCTGAATCTGGTTTGATCGCCAACATACCCAAGACTTGCTCCCTTTTCCCCCAACTCATTACATAGTCTTGTTCTTTTCCTGGGCAAGACCATGTAAAGCCACTCCCATAACTCTATACTAATACCGGTTGCGCTCTTTTTAAAAAAAACACGTGTTATTGCGACAGGAATGATTATTATCTTTCTATGAAGAATTCACAAATCGATGAAGTGCTAGTTCTAAGTAACAAAAACTTATGAATGCTGTATGAATATCGAAGAAACAATACGATCAGCAAAAAAACAGTACGTACGTCATCCTATGTTTTTAGCCGGAGATAAGCGCAGACTTCG
>JAUWDC010000167.1 GCA_030608985.1 Desulfobia sp.
AGGTAATTCAGGTCACTAAAAGTATATCCTAATTTTTTTTCAAAATCGTGAAGCTGTTCACGATTTGTTTTCAGTAAAGTTGCCAGGGTTGTCATAAAAAAAATTATCTCTTTACTCAATAAGCCACATTTTTCTTGTCAAAAAGACAATCTGAGTATAGTATTGCGGGCTCATTGATTCATTATCAAAGGCGGCGTAGCCAAGTGGCTAAGGCAGTGGTCTGCAAAACCATTATTCAGCGGTTCGACTCCGCTCGCCGCCTCCATTAAACAAGTAAAGGGTTTACAGGTAAAAATACACTGTAAACCCTTTTTTTATTCTTACTCTTCTTTTTTTATTTTGCTACTATTCTTTTCAGAAATTAAAATCCCATTTCCTCAAGCATTTTATTGACCGTATCCTGGTCAAGCACGGCCTGATCACCTTCAGATTTGTCAACCGTAAGTTTACTGATATACGAATCTACATCTGACTGGGCAAGCTCTTTACTTTCCTCAAGGGACAGAGAGGCATCTTCTTTCTTGTGTTTGAGTCGGGAACCGAATGACACAATAATTGCCAACAGCTGCATCTGAAAATCGCTGAGCAGCTTTATAATTTTCAGAATCTGTTGGCCGGAAAGATCCTGAAAACTTAAGGACTCTGTTATCCCGGACACATCTACAGATATTGTTGAAGTTTTATCAAGTGCCTCTTCTATCTTGTCAAAAATCTCCTGCTTTTCGGACAATGATAAAACCCCCGTTGCCTTTTCACAGGACCCATCGGAACTAGACTTTTCACACAGCTCATCAACTGCATCTAACCCTTGCTGGAGCAACGCCTGAACTTCTGATAAGCGGGGATCTTCACTTGAGGGAGTCTCGGCTGGTTCTTCATCTCCGCCCTCAACCTCAACTTCTACTTCCTTTGTAGGTGGTGCCTCGAGGGGAATAGTCTGATCAAGGAAAATATCACTTTGGCCTTTATCCATTTTTTTCAAAAGATTTGATATTCCCTTGTCATTGCAGGACTCCCGAAGGGATGTAAACACATCAGTCATTGGTACATTGAAAAAATTATCTCCATCCGCCTCATAGGCCGCCGCCTTTGGGGCTATGGCATGATAAAATGTATCAAAATGAAAAATTTCTTCTGCTTTTTCTCTGGCTGCCTTTATGTGATCTTTGACAGTTTCATTTGTGCACAGTTCATATAGAGTCTGGAAAACTACATCGACATCGAAGAGATACAGTGTTTTCGTCTCTGTTTTCTTGACAGGCTCAGGAGCTTCCTTCACTGCGCCATCTTCCTGTAGCGCAGCAAGAATTTCTTTGGCCTGACTCATGAACTCTTTAATTTTTAATGCATCCTCAGAGCGAGATGAGCTCTCTTCCGTCCCTTCTTCAGGCTCAGTTGTTTCTGCATCAGTAGCAGCAAATGCCGGATGTTCTTTCAAAATAGAGAGCAGGTCACGCACCTCGTTTGTTTCTCCCTGCACTCTCTCCACATTGTCCATGATTTCCATGGCAGCTTTTTCAGTCATCTTGACGATGTCCTGAAGCTGGTTTTTCGCATCCTCTATCTTCTCATCAGCCTCATCAAGCTCGACCCTTTTCTGAAGCCTGTCTTCGGCTGGAATGTCCTTAATGGTCTCGCTGAGACTTTTAGCAAGTAGACCTATATCGTTATAGAGCTCATTGGATACTTCCTCATAAAAATCGCTATCTTCGGATAAAGGAGCAACACTTTGTTGAGCTTTGGAACTTTCCACTATACTGTCTGTGTGCACAGGTTGTACTTGGGGAATTGTTTCGCCTCCATGATCTAACACAGTGATATTGAAATTCGCATCAGATGTTGGAATCCTAAAAAAACCAGTATTCATTTCCAGAAAAATTTCAGGTTTATTCTTTGCTGCCATACCCTTTATCCTATTATGATCATTTGATAAAACCTCCTGGCTGTCTTGAAAAAATTGCCAGAAGTTCAGTCTACACTGAGACCTTTTTTCCTGTCCCTCTACTTTTCTTTCTGCGGTACGATATTAAATCGTTCTTGTATACGTTTCAGTGAAACGAGTTTTACTTTTCGGGAAGACGGGGTCAGAAAAGATTTTAATTTACGCTCCAGGCTCCTTGGATCCATTTCTTTTTCTATAGCTATGACACCGTCCATTATAATTTTCTGCAGTAATGTTTCCTGATCTGTCTGTTCACGAATATTGCCGGCAAAAGGAACACAGAAAAAATTGGCAAAAATAATTCCGTACAATGTGGAAGTTAACGCAATGGGGATAGTGGCCAGGATATTCGCAGTACTGCCAATACCAGCCAGCATGCCAATTAAACCTACCACACTGCCCACCAGCCCGAATGAAGGGAACAACTCAGCCATTGTCCTCAGAACCCGTTCACAATCTTCACGACGCCGCCTGAAAAAATACATTTCCGTATTGAGAATATCATAAATTGCATCGCCCTTATAACCGTCGACAAGCAAGCCCAAGGCTCTACGGAGAAAGAGAATACTTGTTTCTTCTTCATCTTCCTGGAGAGAAAGAATGCCTTTGAATTTTGATTTTACAGAGAGATCGACAAGAATTTCGACAATATCTTCGGGAGATTTTGTCTTTTTGATTGTATAGGAAGCGATGAGGACTTTATAGAGAATGACAAGTCTGTCCATCCTGTAGGTCAGCAGGGTTGCTCCGATAGTCCCTCCAATAACAACCAGAAACCCTGAAATATTCAGGTACATCCCTATGTTGCCATGGATAAAAAAGCCTGACAGGAACAGGAGAAGGCAGAGTACTACACCTATAAAATTCTTATTCTGAACCAACATTTTGCTCTACCCTGTTTTGAGGTTTATTTCGGGTAATAATCAATTCAACCCGGCGGTTGATCGCTCTATTTTCCGGAGTATCATTTGGCCGTAACGGCTGATATGAGGCATGGCCGGTTATATAAAACCTTTCTTCCGGCAGCGATGATTGATTCATTATAAAACGGGCAACTTCACTGGCACGCTTCAGAGAAAGTTCCCAGTTTGACGAAAATAGTTCGGTGTTTATGGGAAGGTTGTCCGTATGTCCCACGACATTGATCATATAAGGCGTCTGTTGAAGTATCGATATTATTTTATCTAGAGATTTCCTGGCCACAGGCTTGATATCCGCCTTGCCCAGATCAAAAAGAAGATCGCTCTGCAGAATAATACGCACTGTTTTGTCAGGTGCCAGAGCCACCGTTGCAAATTCATTTAATTCTTCCTGATCAAGAGTTTGCCTGCCAAGGTGATATACCTTTGTCAACAGGAGCTCACTGCCGCTGTCAGGTGCGGGACCAATGGAACCACCCCCCTTATCACCTATCACACCGGTACCAATCTCTGTTCCAATGTCACTTCCCAGTCCTTCACCAGTCAGAAACTCTTTATCCGCTGATTTATAGGCATACATGACTGTGAAAAGAATAAACATGGTCATCATCAAATCGGACCATGCAATTGACCACGGAGGATTCCTTGGCATGCGCACACGATCAAAAGAGTCCTCGAAGTGGGGATGTACCCTAGTGTCGGCACTGCCATGATAAAAAGACGGAAAGCTGAGCCGCCGTCCTCGCCTTTTCGAACGCTTTACGGTGTCCTGTTCCGGGTGTCCCGCACCATTCGAGGCCTGCTCTGAGCTACTGGAGTCTCCCTGCCTCTGGTCTTTTCCTGAAATGTTGTTTTCTTTTGTCATGATCAATGTCCACTCATCATTGTCTTGTCATCATAACCTATCGGAATTTGAATCATTTTCTAAAATGAAAATGATGAAGCATCGTAAAAACAATTGCCTCGGCTGACCGAACATTATTTAAGGAAAGGAAGAAGCGACTTGAATTCCGGTGTTCCAGCCTTATGCAGCAATTCATAAATGATCATTTCGGTATTACCCACTGCTCCGCCAATCTGACTGATTCTTTCCAGACCGGTTTCGTAATTTTTGGGTGTTCGGGATGACACGGCATCTGCAGGAATCCACATCGTATAGCCCTTCCGCAGACCTCCAGAGACAGTTTGATACATACAGATATGGGTCTCAACTCCACAGGCGATCCAGGTGTCAATATTTTGATAAGACTGTATTTTATTATAAATATCCTCATTGGCAAAACAGTCAAATTCCAGTTTATCAAGGGCGCTTACCTCCGGCATTTCCGCGATGATTTCAGGAAGAAGTTCACCTATCCGCGCTAGATACTGTGTTGTTGCAACAACCGGCATGTCAAGAGCCTTCGCCGTCTTCAAAAGCAAGACCGTATTACGTACCACTTCATCTTTTCCATGGATGACCCGCATCATTCTTTCCTGGATATCCACAATAAGAAGACCTGTCTTTTCCGCTGTCATGCGTTTAATTTCTTTCATAGCCATTCTTCTCCTGTTAAAATGC
>JAUWDC010000062.1 GCA_030608985.1 Desulfobia sp.
AGTCCAAAGGACTTGGCTAGATCGCCTGGATCGAAGTCTGCGCTTATCTCCCGCCTTCGCGGGAATGACATTCAAACAAAAATTTTGGCTTTTTACGAGATCAACATATATTGATTAAAGAATTTCAGGGCTGGACAGGCAGTTTCCGAACCACCATAAGCCTGATTTCAGTCATATCTTCAATGGCGTACCTGATACCTTCCCGGCCGAGGCCGCTGTCTTTTACACCGCCATATGGCATCTGGTCAGCCCGCCAGGAAGGAACGTCGCCTATGATAACTCCGCCGACGTCAAGTTTTTCCCAAGCCAGTTGAGCCCGGTAAAGGTCCCTGGTGAAAATGCCGGCCTGCAGCCCGAATGGACTGTTGTTGATCTCGTCCAGGGCGTGGGAGAAGTCACTGAAACGGGAGAGTACAGCGACAGGACCAAAGGCCTCTTTCATGCAGATATCTTCCTCTGGAGGAACATTGTCCATAAGGGTCGCTTCAAGAAGGGCTCCTGTACGTTTGCCGCCGCAGAGTATTCGACCGCCTCTTGTCTTTCCGTTTTTAATCCACTCTTCAAGACGTATGGCCTCTTTTTCCGAAATGAGTGGCCCGACGAACGTGTCTTCGTCCTGGGGATTTCCGGATTTCAGTTGAGATGTTGCAGCAACAAGTTTGTCCCGGAAAATATCATAGACAGCATCATGTACCAGGATGCGCTGGACTCCTACACAACTCTGGCCGGATTGGTAAAAAGCACCAAACACAATACGCTGTACAGCATCGTCGAGGTCCGTATCATGGTCAACAAGACAGGCGGCATTGCCGCCAAGCTCCAAAACCACCTTTTTCTTGCCGGCCTTTGCCTTCAACATCCATCCAACCTCCGGTGAACCGGTAAAGCTCAGAAGCTTTATGCGATCATCTTCAGTAAAAAGCCTGGCCCCGTCACGTCGGCAGGGAAGGATCGAGAAGGCTCCGGGCGGCAGGTCAGTCTCGGCGAGCGTCTCTCCTATGATAAGAGCACCAATGGGCGTGAGGCTGGCAGGTTTCAGGATAAAAGGGCAGCCTGCTGCCAGGGCTGGAGCCACCTTATGGGCCGCAAGGTTGAGCGGGAAATTGAAAGGAGAGATAAAGGAGCAGACTCCGATGGGAACTCGTTTTGTAAAAGAGGAATACCCTGTGGTCCGAGGGCTTCGGTCAAGTTCAAGGTATTCGCCGGAGATCCTGACACTTTCCTCGGCGGCAATCTTAAAAGTTTCGATGAGTCTGGTGACCTCACCACGACTGTCCTTAATAGGTTTACCTGCTTCAATGCAGAGGGCAATGGCAAGTTCTTCAGCCCTTTCCTTGAAGCGCGACACGCAATGCTCCAATACCTCCTGGCGTTTCCAGGCCGGCAATTGGGCCATTGGCTCTGCAGCATTTACCGCCATGGCAATAGCCTTGTCTATTGCATCTTCTCCGGCAAGGGCCACCCGGGTTGCAATGTCTCCGGTGTATTTATCGCGAACTTCAAGATCGGAATTAGGGCTCTCAGGGGAATTGCCCAGGTAATACGGATAAGTGCTTTTCAGCATACTCTCACCTCATATGGGACATTGAATGTTGCCGAGTTTTTCAGAGAGTTTCAGGTTCTCCCGGTAGTCAATGGGGATTACGATAAGAGCTGGGCGGTTGCAGTTGAAGGCTTTCTCCAATGCCGGTTTCAGGTCTCTGGCATTGTCAACTTTAAGGCCCAGACAGTCAAAGGATTCAGCCAGTTTGACAAAATCAGGGTTGTTGAATCGCAAGTCGGTATGGGAGCCGAATTGGTTGTCCTGTTTCCATTTGATAAGACCATATTCGTTGTCTTCCCATATCATGATAACGATGTTGGCGCCTATTCGCCTGGCCGTCTCAAGCTCCTGGAGATTCATCAGGAAACCGCCGTCGCCGCAGACTGCCAGGACCCGGCGATCCGGGTACACAAGCTGGGCGCCTATTGCACCGGGAAGGGCAAAACCCATGGAACAGAAGCCATTGGTGATGAGGCATGTGTTCGGTTCATCACAGTGATAATAACGTGCCACCCACATTTTATGGGCTCCCACATCACTCAGTACAATATCATCAGGGCCCATTATTTCCCGAATGTCCCAGATGGCCTTCTGGGGACGGATGAAGCCCTCCGTGTCATCATCCTTAAACTCCGCAAAGTCTGCCAGCAGTTTCTTCCGGTGTTCGGCTTGACTGGAAAGATCAAAAGAAGGCACTCCTTCAGCCGCAATTCTTTCATTGAGCTTCCATAAGGCATGGCCCAAGTCACCAACGATCTCAACATCAATCCGGTAATGGTCATCTGTTTCTGCCGGCAGGAAATCTATATGAATAATTTTGCAATTTCTCTTAGCGTAGCCGCATTGATTCCACATTCTAGGATGATACTCGACCAGGTCATACCCGAGAGTAATTATCAGGTCTGCCTCGTTCAGGGCCACCCAGCCATGGTCGTTGGCCTGTAGGCCAATAGTGAAAAGGCAATAGGGAGCGTGGCGGGAGACAGAGCCTTTCCCCATGAATGTACTGAGTACTCCAATGCCTGTGGTTTCACAGAACCGACGAAGCTGTTGCGAGGCACGGGTACGGATAGCGCCGTTACCGGCAAGGATAACCGGTCGTTTGGCCTGGCGGATGAGATCCATGGCTTGGTTGATAATGGTATCATCAGGTACGGGACGCCGTGGGGTCACCACCGGAACCGGCTCATTATCAACTTCATAGGCAGCAATGTCATCAGCAAGCTCTATATGACAGGCTCCTGGCTTTTCCCTCATGGCCAGCTTGAACGCCTTACGTACAACTTCCGGAATATTCATTGAATGGAGTATCGGCTGGGACCATTTTGTGATGGGGCGAAACATCCGTACCGCATCCATGTTCTGGTGGCTCTCCTTGTGCTGGCGGCGGCTGTCTGCCTGCCCAGTCAAGGCTATCAACGGGGAACGGTCCATGTTGGCATCGGCGACACCGGTGACAAGGTTGGTGGCACCGGGGCCGAGGGTGCCGAGACACACCCCAGCCATACCGGTCAGACGACCGAAGGTGTCAGCCATGAAGGCGGCCCCCTGTTCATGGCGGCAGAGAATGAACTTGATCGGAGAGTTCTCCAGCGCCATCATGAAGTGGGCATTTTCCTCTCCTGGAACCCCGAAGATGTATTCAACCCCTTCATTCTCCAGGCATTTGACAAACAGTTCAGCAGCATTCATCCTTTCTTCTCTTGGTATTTATTTACAATAAAATACACCACAGAGATCACCGAGGGCACAGGGAAAAAAACAAAAAAACTCTGTGCACCCCAAGGGCATTTCCTTCAGGGCATCTCTGTGTGCTCTGTGGTTATAGAGCAGCACTTGAATAAGTTACGTTAGCCGCAACTCTTCGGATCACAGGCCCGGCCCTTGAAGCTGAAAAGAAACTTCAGGCCTTTCTTGACCTTGTCGGAAAATATTTTTTCTGAAAAGACCGCACCCACCACCTTTTTGTTGATTTCTGCAATGGTGGGGTATGGGTGTATGGATCCTGCCAGACCGGAGAGTTTCAAGCCGCCATTCAAAACCGCCACCCATTCGGCCAGCAGATCACCGGCATGGGGGCCAAGTATCTGGACCCCGACGGGCTTGCCTTTTTCGCCGATGAGCAGCTTGATTTTACCGGTCTCTTCTCCTTCGGCAAGACTGCGATCATTGTCCCCGAAATTTTCAGTCCAGACCCGGTACTCCACGCCGGCGGCCTGGGCCATTTTTTCGTTCATGCCGATGCTGGCCAGTTCCGGTCCGGTATAGGTGCACCAAGGCATCCATGTGTAATCTGTTTTGCGGGGAAGATGAAAGACTGCGTTGCTGATAACAATACCGCCTTCGTATCCGGCAGCATGGGTAAACTGGTAGCCGCCAATAACGTCTCCTGCAGCGTAAATATGCTTTTGACTGGTGTGGAGCCGCTTGTCCACCTCAATTCCTTTTCGGCTGTATTCTACGCCAATGTGTTCAAGGCCAAGTCCCTCTGTGTTGATGGAGCGGCCGAGGGCCACAAGAATTTCAGAGGAGTTGACATTAATATTTTCACCGGATGCGGTGGTGATGGATACCTCCCGACTGTTTCCCAGATCACGGGCTTTGTTCATTGTACAGCCAAGATGAAAGGTGACTCCTTCCTGCTCAAGCACCTTCATAACCTCGTCAGCCATGTCCTTGTCTTCCTTGCTCAGGATTTGACCACTGCGTTGCAGAACCGTAACCTTACTGCCAAGACGGCAGAAGGCCTGGGCCATCTCTATGGCAATGGGACCGGCACCAAGAATGACCAGTGACTCAGGAAGTGTGTCCAGGGAAAAGATTTCCTTGTTCGTAAGATAGGGGACCGTATCAAGACCTTCAAGGGGAGGTGCAGCAGGTGAAGAGCCGGTGGCGATCAGCCATGTTTTGGCGGTAATGGATTTGCCGTCCAGATCCACTGTGTGCTCATCAGTAAAATGAGGACTGCCAAAATTAACCTTTACGCCAAGCTGACAGAAACGTTCCACAGAATCATGCTTCTGGATAACACTGATTACATTCTGAATTCTTTCAGCGACTTTGCAAAAGTCGACAGGCTGAGGTTCCACAGGTGGAAGACCGAACCTGTCAGCATGTTTCATGAGGTGATAGACATGGGCTGTTTTGATCAAAGTCTTGCTTGGCACACAGCCGAAGTGCAGACAGTCTCCACCAAGCTCCTTTTCCTTTTCAATCAGCAGGGTTTTGGCTCCAAGTTGGGAGGCTCCCGATGCTACCGTGAGACCTGCGGCTCCGCCACCCAGAATACCAATATCATAATCAAAATCAGCCATGTTAGTTTCCTCCAGGTTGGACAGGTGTTTTCTTTTTGCGAAAAAAACCCATGATTTTTTTAACGGTAATCGGAAAGAGCCCCAGGATAACAAAAGACGCGATCAGTCCGGGGGACAGAATACCGCCCAGGGAATCAATTTTTGCCAGTTCCTTGCCTGCATTGACATAGACCATTGTGCCGGGAAGCATACCAAGCTGTGAAACCCAGAAATAGGTAATAAGTGGCATTTTGGTGAGGCCAAGCAGTAAATTGATAATGAAAAAAGGAAAAACCGGGATCAGCCTGACAGTGAAGAGGTAAAAAGCTCCTTCTTCTTCAATTCCCTTGTTAATGGCGGCCAGTTTGTCGCCAAACTTACCCTGGGCACTGTCCCGCAGCAGATAACGGGAAACAGCACACGCAATGGTTGCCCCAATGGTGCTGGCAAAAGAAATGACGATGGTTCCAACGACTAAACCGAAAAGAGCGCCGCCAGCCAGAGTCATGATAACTGCACCAGGAAGGGAAAGGGCCGTGACCGCTATATAAATAGCCATGTAGACGGATATCACCAGCAGACTGTTTTCAGCGTAGAGTTGCTGGAAATATTCCTGTGATTCCTTGATATATGAAAGGGTGAGATACTGTTTCAGGTCAA
Source organism: Desulfobia sp. (assembly GCA_030608985.1). Lineage (GTDB taxonomy): Bacteria > Desulfobacterota > Desulfobulbia > Desulfobulbales > SURF-16 > Desulfobia. Next base: position 5,497 of record JAUWDC010000062.1, read on the forward strand.
AATAATAAAAGAGCGCAACCGCGATTATGCCGGCCAGAATGATGACCAGTCGTTTGAGGAGTGTGCTGTTCATTTCGAATTCCCTGTTAATGATAATTGATATCTATGTAATGACATAAGTTTACAGGTCTTGCAATGTAAGATTCTCATGATGTGATGTTGTTTCATGAGAATGTTTGGTGCTGCAATGGCTATTAAATTTTCAGGGGAACTTCCTCCTTATAAAGTAAGATCATCCAGTGGGCTTTTCACTCCTTGCCCTCCCTGTTGTAAAACATGAGTGTATATCATCGTTGTTGAGACATCTGGAAATTAAATCACATAAAGAATGCTTTGTTCTAAGCAATATTAGGAGCCATTTAATTCGTTAGATTGATGAGGTAAAGACAACATATTTCACAAATGCTACGCTTTTTATTGTAATCTTCATGGTTGCATTCTGAGAACCAAATGGTTACACTCTGTCTATGATCAAAAAATTTATTCATAAAGGCTTGGAAAAGTTTTTCACCACAGGAAGCAAAGCTGGCATTCAAGCTCGTCATGAAAAAAGGATCAGGTTGATTTTGGCACAATTAAATCAGTCCAAGACCATAGAAGATATGAATATTCCAACTCTTGCGTTGCATCAATTAAAGGGTAAAAGGAAAGGAATTTGGGCTGTCACAGTCCAGGAAAACTGGCGTATTACATTTCGCTTTATTGAAGGTGATGCAGAAATTGTGAACTATGAAGATTATCACTAAATTATCTGACTGAGGGTAAATTATGAAAATGCACAATCCCCCACATCCTGGCGAAATATTAAAAGGGTTATGGCTAGCACCAATGGACGTCAGCATTACAGATGCCGCCAAAGCTATTGGAGTCAGCCGCAAAACTTTATCAAAAATTATCAACAAGAAAGGTAACATAACACCTGAAATGGCTGTGCGTTTATCTATAGCTCTTGGAAGTAGCCCTGAAAGCTGGATGGGGCATCAAGTAGCTTACGACTTGTGGAAAGTTCAACAACATAAAGAAGAATTAAATGTGCATCCAATTTGGAAAACAAAAGAATTGGTAGGTCATTCAATCTGACACAAAGGGCTAATAGCTCACACTTAAATACGGCGGCAAACCACCACAACAATCGCGTCAACGCTGACCCGCGAGCCCTGCCTCTTTTTTGGTGGCAATTCAAATCTTTCCTTCCTAGGAAGTTGATTGCCAACTGGTCAGCGGGCAGGTTACGCGGGACAGTTATAAATTTAGGATAATTTATGCAAGATGGAAAGAAAATAGCTCTTCTTATTGATTGTGATAATGTCAGTCATAATTCAAT
>JAUWDC010000175.1 GCA_030608985.1 Desulfobia sp.
GCCGGCTTGTCCCATCACGATCAGATTATCAGTATAATACTCTACACCAATATAGGGTTTTACATTCTTTCACTCGTTCTTTTTCCGCGAAGCTCCGGCCTGGCGGTGAATCCAATGACTTTATTGTCGCCAAGTAATAAAAGTCTTTTGGTTCTTGGCTCAACCGGCACGGTTGCTATTTTGGAATTGCATCGCTGGTGGTCGCTTGTTTCTGCAAATTATCTGCATGGTGGGATTTTGCATATCCTGTTCAATATGATGGCCTTGCGGCAGATTGGCCCCCTTGTTATCAGGGAATATGGTGTTTCCAGGATGCTCGTTATCTATACATTAGGGGGCGTCTTTGGATTTGTTCTCTCTTTTCTTGCCGGAGTGAGATTTACCATCGGTGCCTCTGCGGCGGTGTGCGGCCTCATTGGGGCAATACTCTATTACGGGAAAAGCCGGGGCGGCATATATGGCCGGAATTTATTCAGCCAGATTGGAGGCTGGGCCATAACTATTTTTGTTTTTGGTCTCATTGTCCCAGGGATCAATAACTGGGGGCATGGCGGTGGGATGGCTGCAGGGGCGTTGCTTGGTTTTCTGCTCGGCTACCAGGAAAAAAAGAGGGAGAATATACGGCATAAATTCCTTGGTGCAAGCTGTGTTATAATAACAGCATTAGTGCTTTCCTGGGCAGCATTGAGCAGTATCTTTTATGTTTTTGTAATCTAGCGTCATGTGTCACTTGATATGACACTCGCAGTGAAAAGATTGCGTATGAATTATGAATAGGGTGTACTATCTGCTATTAGCGAAGGGGAGAGTTGTATGCGAGTACTTGTAGTGGAAGATTCGAAACCAACACGACTGCTGATTACTTCTCGTCTTGCAAAAGAAGGACATGAGGTTGATTCTGCAGAGAACGGTCGCCAGGGTTTTTTAATGGCGACATCGAACCAGTATGATGTTCTGATCAGCGATATCTACATGCCTGAGTGGGATGGTTTCAAGTTTATATCGGCCATGAGGGTAGTCAGTCCACATCTTCCAATCATAGTTGTTTCTTCTTCGCATGAAGAAAACGTACTGCGGGAGCGCTTTAATGAGTTTGAAAATATTGTTGAAACTCTTCCAAAACCCGTTGATTTCAATACCCTTTTCGACATCCTGAAAACCATCAAGGTACAGACCCATAATGCGGTGCGGAAGATGACCAGAATTGTCTGCACTATTGGTCCGGCGAGCGATTCTCCGGAAATGCTAGGCGAAATGATTGTTGCCGGCATGGACGTTGCCAGACTAAATTTTTCCCATGGCTGGCATGAACAGCACGAAAAAACATTAAACAGCATACGTAAGGCAGAGCAGGAGTGGGGAAAACCCATTGCCGTTATGTTGGATCTTTGCGGGCCAAAAATTCGGACAGGAAAAATGCCTGAAGGGGGCATTGTCCTGAAAAAAGGCCAGCTTATTACTGTTCAGGCAGACCCTGTAGAGGGTAATCGTGAGCGGTTTTCGACTATCATGCCGGAAATTATCCAGGATCTTCATGTGGGAGACCAGGTACTCATTGATGACGGGTTGATTGAGTTGAAGGTGGTGAAAGAAGGTGAGCGTGAAGCGGAGTGCATGGTCGTTGTCGGTGGAGTCCTCAAGTCAAATAAAGGAATGAATTTGCCGGTGACAAAGCTGTCTATTCCCAGTGTAACAGAAAAAGATAGAAAAGATCTGGAGTGGGGCCTGAATCATTCTGTTGATTATGTCGCATTATCATTTGTAAGATCTCCCGAGGAAATCCTTGAGATAAAAGAAATTATTTATCAGTCTGCTAAGAGGAGTAGGGGTGTCAAGGTTGTTGCCAAGATCGAAAAGCCGGAAGCTGTTGAGCACATACAAGACATTATCGATGTTGCCGATGTTATAATGATTGCCCGCGGGGATATGGGGGTGGAATTGCCGGCTGCAAAAGTTCCGCGTATACAGCAGGAAATTATCCGGATGTGCTGGGAAAGCAACACGCCGGTGATAACCGCCACCCAGATGCTCGACAGCATGACACGCAATACACGGCCAACCAGGGCAGAGGTAACGGATGTCAGTGTGGCTGTCAGGTCAGGGACTGACGCTGTTATGCTTTCCGGTGAAACAGCCGTGGGAGTCGACCCTCTGAATGTTGTCCGGACCATGGCATCAATAATATGTGAAGAAGAGCAATATGCAACGGTTAACGAAAGACAGCACCAGCAATTTTCCCATGACTTGAAAACAAATCCGGCAATAATGGCGGCGGCAAGCTTGATTAAATCAGCAGCCACCATGCTGATCGACCGTTCAGGAAAATTATATCCCCAAATGTCCAAATGGAACCGGAGGGTTCCGTCTCTCCTGGTAACACGCTCTCTTCATGTTGCACGTCAATCCAGTATGTATAAAAATATTGTTCCCATCATAATAGGCGATAATCTCACCCGTGATGAAATGGTATTCCAGGCAATGGCAAGGGCCAAGGAGTGGGGCTACTTGAGAGCAGGTGATCTTTTGGTGGTTGTTGAGGGAGGTCGTCTTACCCAGGGCGATATTCCGCAGTTAGGCGCATTTCAGCTTGTCCATGTTGAGTAGGAGCTTTCCGATTGCTTGAATAGAGAGGTTCAAGGACGTGAAAAGGATACTGGTGACAGGTGCTGCCGGTCAAATCGGCTCGGAACTCATTGTTGCTTTGCGGCAGAGATATGGCGGAAACAATGTGATTGCGTGCGGCCATCGCACTATGCCGGATAGAAAAATTCTTGATTCCGGGCCGTTTGAATCCTTTGATGTCCGTGATTCTTCTGCCGTGACGGATGTTGTAAGCAAGTATGAAGTGGATATTATCTACCATCTGGCAGGCATCCTCTCTGCAACAGGCGAAGCCAAGCCGCAGCTTGCCTGGGATATCAATATAAACGGTTTGTCAAATGTGCTGGAGACCGCCCGCCAGCATGGATGTGCTGTCTTTTTCCCCAGTTCCATCGCTTCCTTTGGACCGTCAACGCCGCAAGTCAATACACCCCAGGAAACAATTCAGCGTCCTCAATCAATATACGGCATTAGCAAGGTCTCGGGTGAGCTGCTTTGTGATTATTACTATCACAGGTTCGGTGTGGACAGCCGCGGTCTTCGTTTTCCCGGCCTGATCTCCTATGAAACGCTTCCAGGTGGTGGCACCACGGATTATGCCGTTGAGATTTTTTATGCGGCATTACGCGGGAAAAAATATACCAGCTTTCTTCAAAAAGGGACCCGGCTGGACATGATGTACATGCCGGATGCCATACGGGCGGCAATTGCGGTGATGGAGGCAGATCCTGGGCGGCTCATAATTCGGAACGCTTTTAATATTACAGCCATGAGTTTTGCTCCTGAAGATTTATGCGCAGAAATTCAAAAATTTATTCCGGATTTTACGATGGACTATAAGGTGGATCCGGTACGCCAGGCTATTGCCGATTCCTGGCCAAACAATATGGATGATAGCGCAGCCCGAATGCAATGGGGCTGGCAGCCTGAGTACGATCTGCCAGCCATGACTAAAGATATGATTGAGAAACTTTCCTGTAAACTGGGGAGATAGGAAAAAACGGAACGAGGCTTGGAGAAAGTCCATGGCAACAGAAAAGATTGAGAAGGCTATAGCAGGGTATCTTGAAGAACTCTCACAAAAAGGGACTCTCAAAGGGCGAGAGACGGTGATGTGCGGGATGAAGCCGGCAGCAGACGGGTTTGGTGACCGCTATTTCCTGGAAGGCCAGGGGGAAAAAGAGTTTCTGCGGATGAATTCAAATTCTTATCTTGGATTATCAACCAACAAAGAGGTTATCAAAGCGGAAGACCGTGCTGCAAAAAAATTTGGCACGGGGCCTGGAGCTGTGCGCTTTATCAGTGGCACCTATCTCCCCCATGTGGAATTGGAAAAGAAACTGGCACGATTTCACAGCAGAGAGGCTGCCATGGTATTCAGTGCCGCCTATGCGGCTGTCATGGGGGTGTTGCCGGCCCTTATCAGCCCGGAAACCATAGTCATCAGTGATAGCCTCAACCATAACTCGATTATTAATGCCATCCGACTTGCTCGACCGACGGACAAGTTCGTTTATCACCATCTCGATATGGCGGATTTTGAGAAAAAGCTGCAACACGCTGTCGGCAAGGCGCAAAGAGTTATTGTGGTTACCGATGGTATTTTCAGTATGCGGGGTGACTACGCCCCATTAGGAACGATAACAGCCATCTGTAAAAAGTATGAGAGCGAGTTCGCTGAG
>JAUWDC010000124.1 GCA_030608985.1 Desulfobia sp.
CCGCCACGATGTCGTTTTACAGAAAAGCAGGCAGGCTGAAAAACAATACCAGGCCGTTCTCCATGATTTGGAAGCAGTGCAGGACCTGCTGGGAAATACACCAGACCCCTGTGAAGACAGCAACCTCTCCCAGGCTGTAAAATTGGCACGGAAATCTGGAGATATTGAAATATTTATATCTACCATGCACTCCGCCCTGGAAGAGGCGGAACTCCGATTTTCAACTTATCTTCAGCGGCTTGGCCTCTGGTCCGGATCACTTGAAGATGCTTCCGTACTGCAAATCCCGCTTGCCGAGACAGTGACCCGCTTTACCGGTCTTTTTCAAGGCCTTGATGAACAGAAAAGGGATCTTGCTAAAGATAAAAATCAAGCCCGAGAAAAATTAAAACAAGTTGAGCAGCAAATCCAGGATATCCAATACGAACGTCAAGTTCCAACTGAACAGGAATTGGAGCAAAAACGTACTGATCGAGACAGGGGATGGCAGCTCATTCGCCGCAGTTGGCTTGACAATGAAGATATCTCCACGGAGAGTTCGGATTTTAATGCAACCCTTCCCCTTCCAGACGCCTATGAAAAAACGGTACAGGGGGCAGATAACACGGCTGACCGGCTGCGGCGAGAGGCAGACCGTGTCCACCTTTTCGCCTCGTTAAAAGCCGAAAAGGATTCACTCACTTCACTCCTGAAAGATAGTGCAGAAGCAGAGTCTTCCCTGACAGATAAGCATCAAACGCTTCAGGCAGAGTGGCAGGCTACCTGGCAGCCTTCTGCTATTGATCCATTATCTCCCGGCGAGATGCTTGCGTGGCTTGGCAACTTTGAGAGCCTTCGCTTTCACGCTGATGAAATAAAAAAAATGCAGCGAGACTTAGCGGTGAAAGAAAAACAGAGACAGATGCTGCGCCAGTCTCTCACCATAGAGCTGAAAGCAATAGGAACAGAAATACGCTCTGGGAGTGAAGAGCTGAATCCGCTTCTTGTCCAAGCTGATTCCGTGCTGGATACCCTCTCCAGGCAACGCGGTCAGCGTGATAAATTGAAGGAAAAAAAGAGAAATCTGGAGCTGGAACGCTCAAAAGCTCAAGAAGAAAAAAACAGTGCTGAGCAGGATAATCTTCAGTGGAGCAACCAATGGAAAGAAGCGGTCCTCCCCCTCGGCCTTTCACGAGCAATCTCTCCTGATGAGGCTGATGATATTCTGGAAACCCTGCAACTCTGTTTCGGTAAGCTAAAAGAGACCGATGTTCTTCTCAAACGAATTGAGGGAATAGATAAGGATGCCTCTGTTTTTTCTCAAGAGGTGGAGGCATTGACAACACGTCTCGCTCCGGAACTGCGCAAACTGCCCTCTGCCCAGGCAGTCGTCAAGTTACAGACAATGCTCACGAAAAACAGAGAAGACAAAGTGCTGTATGCCCGGCAGCTCGAGGAAATAAACGCAACAGAAGAAGGGATACACAATGCCGACAGCCGGCTGAAAGGACTCAATGAACAATTAGCCCATCTGCTGTCTATAGCCGGATGTGCAAAAAGAGAAGAGCTTGATGAGGCCGAGCGTAAATCAAAAGAATGGGTGGACCTTTCCGGCAAAATAAGCGATGTGGAGGCAAACCTGTCTCTGATTGCCGAGGGACTTCCTCTTGAGTCGCTTGAAGCCCAGTCGGAAGGGATCAATCCTGATACGCTTCCTGGAGAAATAGACGCCCTGTCCCGGGAGATAGAGCACTATCTGAACCCTGAAATAAAGAGACTATCCCAGATTATTGGCGAAGAAAATAAAGAACTGGAAAGAATGGACGGCAGTGCCCAGGCCGCAGATGCCGCAGAAGAAGCGCAGAGTACTCTGGCACGAATACGCCGCCTTGCAGACCGCTATGTTCGGGTACGACTTGCTGCCACCATTCTCCACCAGGAAATTGAACGTTTTCGTGCAGAGAATCAGGATCCCATTGTGGCAATCGCTTCGCGCCTTTTTTCACAGCTGACCCTTACATCCTTCAGCGGTCTCCGCACGGATGTGGATGATCAGGGAACCCCTGTGCTCATAGGTGAACGCGATGACGGATCCCGAATTTCTGTAGAAAAAATGAGTTCAGGAACACGAGACCAGCTTTATCTGGCCCTGCGCCTTGCCTCATTGGAATGGCGCCTTGAGTCCAGCGAACCCATGCCCTTTATTGTTGATGACATATTGATTAATTTTGATGACGACCGGGCCAGGATAACCCTGCAGATTCTTGCTGACCTGGCCGCGAAAACCCAGGTCATTCTCTTTTCGCATCACCGCCAGATTGCTGATGCTGCGTCAAACATTACGGGGAAGGGCTCTATTCATATCCATACACTGTAGCATCCCATCACCAATCTGTTTCGAGAACAATCGGCTCAAATTCTCTTAACGGGCACTCGCTGCAGAGAGGGTGGTTTTTTTTGCAGAATTCCTTTCCCAATTGAACAATAAGGGCATGATACTCATTAAAAAGAGCCGTTTCCTCAGGCAGGTTATCCATAAAAAATTCCTGTATTTCCTGGTAACTGCTCTCTTCTCCTATCAGCCCATGACGTGATAAAAACCGATGTGTATAAGCATCAACCACAAATACCGGTTTTTCTGCGGCATACAGTAAAATTGAATCAGCGGTTTCGGGGCCAATCCCCTTGACTGTAAGCAGCTTTCCACGAAGTACGTCTCTATCCTGAGAAAAAAAAGCGTCCAGGCTCCCTGACTTTTCTACCTCTTTTACTACAAGATCAAGGAGATTATTCAGCCGTTTTGCCTTCAGGTTATAGTACCCTGAAGGTCTGATTTTCTCGGCCAGAATTTCAAGGGGAAGAGTATACAGGAGATTAGGTGAGAGGAGATTTTCACTTTTCAGGGTGTTGATTGCCCGGCTTACATTTGCCCAGTTGGTGTTCTGGGTCAGCACGGCTCCAACCATCACCTCAAAAGGGCTGTCGGCAGGCCACCAGTTTTGAGGACCAAAATGATCAAGGAGACTGGTATAAATTGATTCAACGACGTGCATGAATAGCCCGTATCTACCAGTTAGACGTGGTTAGGGTTTGTAAGGAAATAAATATTGCACTATTACGCAATTTTTTTGCACAAACCCTTAATCGGAACGAATGAAAACAAAATAAATAACCACCAGTAGAACGCCTACACCGACACCAGCAACGGGAAGAATTTTACCTGCCTGAATTTCGCCGTTAATGACCAGCCCCGTGGCATAAGGGGTTCCGGAAAACCACCAGACCCCCATGCCAAGAGCAAGAAAAACCAGGTTATTAACGGCCTGCTTATAGCACCACCACCCGATTAACACCACAAAAGGAACCAGAAACCATGGATTGGTAAAAACACCTTTGACATCCACGTCTCTGACCTGCTCAATGAGCAGCGAGTTACCGATAAGGTCAAAAAACGATATCAAAAAATCAGGCATAAAAAACTCCCTCACTTATTTTTCGTAACAGTTCACAAGAGGCGACTAAACCTGCTACGTCACCGGCCTGTGAGAGTTTACCAGTGCCACATATTCGTTCAAGCAGACCGGCGAATCTATAGCCCGCCTATGTGAGGCGGTCTGATCGGACGAAGATGGGGTGCTGGTGAACTCTTACTATTTTTCCGATGGACACCTGCCGGGACTTGTTGCTTTCTTGTACACTTTGATAGCACAGTAATTTCCACACATACTGCAGGCATCGCCTTTATAGGTGCCGCCTTCTTCTCTGAATCGCCGGGCTTTTTCAGGATCCATTGACAGCTCTATCTGGCCTTTCCAGTCCAGCCTGTTTCTACATTTAGCCATAGCAATATCTTTGTCAAGGGCACCTGGAAGACCATTGGCAATATCTGCGGCATGAGCAGCGATACGAGAAGCGATAACCCCATCACGGACATCTTCCGGGGAGGGCAGTTTTAAATGCTCCGCGGGAGTCACATAGCAGAGGTAATCAGCACCGGCAGCAGCGGCGATAGCTCCTCCAATTGCACCTGTAATATGATCATAGCCGGGTGCAATATCAGTGACCAACGGCCCAAGCACATAAAATGGAGCACCATTACACAGGCGCTTCTGGAGCAGCATATTTGCCTGGATCTGATCCATGGGCATATGCCCTGGGCCCTCTACAATGACCTGTATGCCCTGGTCCCATGCCCTCTGCGTTAACTCACCAAGATGAATCAGTTCCTGGACCTGGCCTCGATCTGTGGCATCGGCAAGGCAGCCGGGCCTGAGGCCGTCTCCAAGGCTTATTGTTACTTCATGCTCCTTGAGAATGGCCAGAATATCATCAAAATGCTCGTAAAAGGGATTTTCCTTGTTGTTATAACTCATCCACTCAATGGTGAAAGAACCCCCACGACTTACTACCCCCATCAAACGCTCATGGTTTTTTATTCTTTTGAGGGAATCCCGGGTCAGACCGCAATGAATTGTCATAAAATCAACACCGTCAATGGCCTGCTGCTCTATAGTGGAAAGCAACTGGTCAACAGTGACTTCGCCAATCTCTTTTTTCTGTTTTTCTACAACTTCAGCCACTGTCTGATAAACAGGTACGGTTCCCAGCGGCACAGGGCATTGTTTCAGGATACCTCTCCTAATCTCATTGAGATTCTCTCCCAGACTGAGATCCATCACGGTATCTGCGCCAGCCCTCAGACATACACAAAGTTTCTCGAGCTCCTGCTCAAGACCCGGCATATCCTTGGATGCGCCAATGTTAGCATTTACTTTAACAGCCAATCCCTTACCAACCGCCATAATCCTCTCAAAATCATGATTGTTGTTTTTAGGAATGGCTATTATCCCTTTTGCCACACCTTCCATAAGTGTCTGGGCGTCCAGGCCTTCATTGCCCGCACATTTTTCAAAAATGGGAGTCATCCTCCCCTTTAATGCGTCTTCACGAATACTCATTACAACGTTCTCCACTCAGGTCCATACGTTAACGGCACAGTACTGTTGATTGATTTTTTTGTTACCTCAAAGAGCTTGCTACTCCTCTATTTTACAAATGGAAAAAAACAATAACAGCCACCCTATTGAGATGCAACTTAAAAAAGGCGAACTGTCCAGCAGCACCCTATCTGTCGGCAAAACTTGACACATGCCGGTTGATGCTTATTTTACCGGCTGAGATTTTATTTTTGACGTATTCGCAGATAGCGAGCTTACGAGACCTTCGAAAACCACTCATACGCCGCGTGAATCTCCGCTAATCT
>JAUWDC010000292.1 GCA_030608985.1 Desulfobia sp.
CTTCCCCACGTCAATACCTTTTTCATAGAGGTATGATCCGAACGCACCATCTCCAAGAAGAACATGTTCCCTGATATATTCTGTAAATTTTGTTTTCATATTGCCGTCTCATACCATAAATAAGCATGGTCCCAAAAGAAAAAGTTTTTTCACCCTATCATTTAAGGGCAAGGATTATTATATTAAAAAAATACTGTTTTCGGGTCTCAGGATACGCAATAAAAAAAATTCCTTCCCTGGAATCAGCGACCCCGCAATTCATAGCCAACAGAGGAGCATCTTATGAAAAGAGCCATGTTCTATGAAGAAGCTGATGATAACAAGGTTGTATGCGGCTTATGCAACCATCATTGTCATATTAAAGACGGACGCCGAGGGATATGCGGCGTCCGCGAAAATCAGGGTGGCAGGCTGTATAGCCTGGTCTACGGCAAGCTTGTTTCAGAAAATGCCGATCCTGTAGAAAAAAAGCCTCTCTTTCATTTTCAAGCCGGCTCCCAGTCCTACTCCATATCAACAGTTGGCTGCAACTTCCGGTGTCTTCATTGCCAGAATTTCCAGATCTCCCAATACCCTCGAATGCATGAAGGAGATATTTTCGGCACCAACCGAACTCCTGAAACTGTTGTTGAGGCCGCCCACCGGGCAGGTTGCCGGAGTATTAGTTACACCTATGTGGAACCTACTATTTTTTATGAATTTGCCTATGACTGTGCCGTGCTGGCCCACAAAAAAGATCTGAAAAACATTTTTGTGAGTAACGGCTACATGTCTCCCGAGGTAACACGCCACCTTGCAAAGGTTCTGGATGGCATCAACATTGACATCAAAGCCTTTACCGACGATTTTTACAAAAAAGTCTGCAAGGCAAAACTGCAGCCGGTTCTTGACAACGTCAAGCTCATGCACGAACTGGGAGTCTGGGTGGAAGTAACCACCCTGATTATTCCCGGGCTTAACGATTCCACCGATGAACTGAAGGGGATCGCCCGTTTCATTAAATCCGTCGACGCCTCAATCCCCTGGCATGTGACAGCCTTCTATCCCACCTATAAAATGACAGACAAAAGGCCAACTCCAATTTCCAGCCTGCGTAAGGCTAGAGATATCGGACTCAAAGAAGGATTACGCTTTGTCTATGAAGGCAACATCCCCGGTGAGGGAGGAGAAAACACTTACTGTCCCGCCTGTGGAATGGAGCTGATCAGCCGGTTTGGATTTTCCATTCGCCACAACAGAATCCAAAACGGACGATGTCCTGAATGCGGCGAACCCATTCAAGGGGTGTGGAAGTAGCCATGCCCAACGGCATCTTTCTTGACGGGTTAAGGCCCTCCTCTCCTCCTGCAGGTCAGAAGTGAAACTGAGCAGATCTGTTATCTCCTGGGCCTTCTACGACTGGGCCAATTCAGCCTTTGCCACCTGTGTCATGGCCGGCTTTTTCCCTATATTTTTCAAAGAATACTGGAATGCCGGTGTTGACGTATCCATCAGCACCTTTCGGCTTGGACTTGTCAACTCCATTGGCAGCCTGTTTATTGTCCTTCTTGCTCCTCTGCTCGGCGCTATTGCTGATCAGGGACAAACCAAAAAGAAATTCCTCTTTGCATTTACCCTCCTGGGAGTACTCCTGGGCGGATCACTTTCTCTTGTTCCCGAGGGGAACTGGCAGACTGCCTCTTTAGCATACATCCTTGCCGTTATAGGTTTTTCCGGATCCCTCATCTTTTACGACTCTCTTCTTGTCGATATCGCTCCCGCAGACAAAAGGGACATGGTTTCGGCCATAGGTTTTGGTGCAGGCTACCTGGGCGGAGGATTACTTTTTGGACTGAATGTCTTCATGACCCTCAAGCCATCTTTCTTTGGTCTACCCAACACGGAAACGGCTGTCAGATTATCGTTTGTGACGGTATCTCTCTGGTGGATTCTTTTTACTCTTCCCCTGCTGCGCTGGGTCCCCGAATCCCGCCCTCAATATCAATCAAAAAAAGGGTGGAAATCCGCCGCAGATGGGCTGAAACAACTCCGTTCAACCTTCCGTGAAATTCGCCGGCTGCGGGTGGTCTTCCTTTTCCTGGTTGCCTACTGGCTGTATATTGACGGAGTGGACACCATCGTCCGCATGGCCGTTGATTATGGAATGTCACTGGGATTTGACAGCAATAGCCTGATTGTCGCCCTGTTGATTACCCAGTTTGTCGGATTCCCGTCTGCTCTGGCTTTTGGCTGGATTGGCGGAAGGATAGGTACAAAAAAATCAATCCTGATTGGCCTTTCGGTGTATGTCGTCGTAACCGTCTGGGCAACTTTCATGAACAGCATTATCGAATTTTACGGCCTCGCCGTTGTGATTGGACTGGTCCAGGGAGGTGTCCAGTCGCTGAGCCGCTCCCTGTACTCCCGTATTATTCCGCCAGGCCAGGCTGCTGAATTCTTCGGCTTCTACAATATGCTGGGGAAATTTGCCGCCATCATCGGCCCTCTCCTTATGGGAGGCATAAGTCTTCTCACCGGTAACCCCAGGTTATCCATTCTTTCCATTGTTGTCCTTTTTGTCTCTGGAGGAATTCTCCTCTATTTTGTTGACGAGAAAAAAGGTGTACATCTTGCCCAGGAAATTAAACAATCCTAACTAAACGGAAATAAAAGTAAAAACAAGATCTCTAGTTGACCTTTTTTCATGCTTTGTAATACAATATCTAGAGTTTTTCATTTTACGTTTTCCAAAACCAGAGCCTGCACCTTCACAATATAAAAAAGACTCAACAGCACGGCTGCAAACATGAAACAACATATATACTCACTCCTGGTCCTGTTAGTGACGGCACTACTTCTCTCCTGCCAGAACAGCAACGAGACGCTGCCTTTACTGCGCCTTGGACATTCTCCCCATGATCATCATTCGCCCTTTTACATTGCAGCCATGAACCCGGACTATTTCAAGGAGAATGGCGGGATATATCTGAAAGAAATTACCTACCA
>JAUWDC010000313.1 GCA_030608985.1 Desulfobia sp.
GACGCTCAGAGACCTTTCCTCGGATTCCAATAACCCACTCGCTCCGTAAATCATGGGCCTTGGCATGCACCTCCGCATTCAGCTCAGGATTAAAAACAACCTGGGTTATGCCCCAGCGATCTCGCAGATCTATAAATATGACACCGCCATGATCACGTCGTCTGTGTATCCACCCCATTAATATAACTTCTTCGCCAAGATTTTCAGCTCGAAGCATACTACAATTATGACTGCGTTTAAGTGTCCCCATGGATTCCATAGGATCTCCCTAGTCCGGCTGAGCCGGAAGTTTTAAGTTTCTAGTTTAATGTGTTATGTGGGCGAATTCCTCGCTCCAGAGTTCTATATCCTCTTTAATCACAACATTTTCCTGATCGTGAGTCTCCATGTTGCGAAGGACGGCCTCACCGTTTTCAAGCTCCTGTTCGCCAAGAATCAAGGCATAACGAGCCCCAGCCTTTCCTGCCTGTTTCATCTGATTTTTCAGACTGCGATCCATGAGGTCCATAGCCACAGAGAGCCCGTTCGCCCTCAATATATTAGTTAGGACGAATGCCTTTTCCTGGGCTTGCGAGCCAAGAGCCGCTATAAAAAGATCGACGTGTGGACGAGAGCCTCCCTTGCCAAGCTGGTCCAGAAGAAGAACCAGTCGTTCTACCCCCAGGGCAAAACCGATACCTGGCACATCCGGACCGCCCAGTTGCTTAACCAGCCCATCGTAACGGCCTCCGGCACCCACTGCACTCTGGGCCCCAAGATCGCTTGTTACCAGTTCAAATGTTGTCCGTGTATAATAATCAAGCCCCCTGACCATAAAAGAATTTACCTTATATGGTACCGAAAGTAGCTCAAGACCCTCTTTCACCGTTGTAAAGTGATCGCGACAGCCATCACAGAGAAAATCCAGAATTGAAGGTGCCTGAGCATATTGTTCCTGACAATTGCTGCTTTTACAGTCGAGAACACGCAGAGGGTTTGTTTGTCGGCGGCGTAGGCAATCATCGCAAAGTCCCTGTGCCTGATCGAGGAAATCAAGCAATGCTTTATTAAAGCTCGGTCGACACGCTTTACACCCAAGAGAATTAATTTCCAGACTTGCTGTCAACCCAAGTTCTCTCAGGATCTGCCAGGCCATGGCCATAACGTCTGCATCAAGCCAGGGCTTATCTGTCCCCAGAACCTCGACACTCATTTGGTGAAATTGTCGAAGTCTTCCCTTTTGAGGCCTCTCATGCCGGAACATGGGGCCAATAGTATACAGCTTCTGTACAGGCTTTACTGCATAAAGGCCATTTTCAATATATGCCCGCAATACTGGTGCTGTTCCTTCTGGCCGCATGGTCAGGGATGAGCCGTTGCGATCTGGAAAAGTATACATCTCTTTTTCTACAATATCTGTGGTCTCGCCAATTGAACGAGTAAAGAGTTTTGTCTTTTCCAGAATAGGAACTTTGATTTCAGAAAAGCCGAACCTCTGGAAGATGGACCTCGCTGTCTGTTCAATAAACTGCCAGGTCTCCACTTCTCCCGGGATAATGTCTTTAAAACCCTTTAAGGCCTTGACTGCCAATGTCTTTACCTCTCGTCTTGATTTTCAAGATAAAAAACAGAGAAAATTAGCGGAATTCCATTGATAAGTCAAGCAAATACAACAAGAGCATGATACTAAAAACATCGCCGGGCAGATACCCTGTGATAACCGAGAATGTTCCAAGGTTCCGCCTTAAGGCAACAAATCCTGATGGTCTACCTTGATGCACCGGTCCATAATGACTGTGAGACCAGCTCTTCTTGCCATTTCGGCGGCTCTTTCATTGACAATATCCTGCTGCATCCAAACCACTCCGGCCTTTATTTGTATGGCGTCTGCAACAACAGGCTCTACCAACTCGGAGCGCCGGAAAATATTTACAATGTCAACAGGGGTGGGGATTGACTGCAAATCAGGATAACATATTTGCCCGAGTATCTCCGTCTGGCCGGGATTTACCGGTATGACCGTATAGCCATTCTGCTGCAGGTAGACAGCAACCTCATTGCTCGGTCGCGATCCTTTTGGAGACAGTCCCACCACAGCAATAATCCGGCAGTTTTGAAGAATATTTTTAATCTGGCTGAAATCGACGAGCATCCTCCCCTCCCACTTGATCAAAAAATTCACATTCCAATGTAATTATATAGCCATTAAATTACTAGAAAACACCAAGTTTTAGTGTCTTTTCATTCTGTTCGTGGCTATATTGATTCTTTATTCCTGTAAGAGTTTTACCCAACTTTAAAGCCACAGGTAAACTGTTACTTATTCCTAATATACTTACGGAGGTAAAAGTAATGTGCCAGATGAGTGTTGTCATGGAGGAAAACGGCGAACAGAAAGTTATTATGGAAAATGTGATCCGCCTGGAATCAATCGATGGCAATATAAGCGTGAGTACTCTTTTTGAAGAACCCATGACCATATCCTCGGCCTTTGTAAAAACAATTGATTTCACGGGAGGCACAGTGCTGTTATCTCCCGTTTCCGGAGGTAATATAAATGACTGAAAAAACAGAACTTGAAAAATTACGGATACTTCTTCCCCACTGGATAGAACACAGCCACAGCCACCAGGAAGAGTTTGGAAAATGGGCTGACACCGCTGAGAAGGAAGGAAAAACGACAGCTGCATCTGAAATAAAAAAAGCTCTTAAGGCTATGGCAGATGCAGACGCAGCTTTAAAAAAGGCACTGGAAAGTCTTGGAGGGCAGGTGGAGGGGCATCACCATCACCACCATCATTAAAACAGAAACTACTCCACTGGCCTTCC
>JAUWDC010000031.1 GCA_030608985.1 Desulfobia sp.
AGTGAGAATCCGCATAGCCGTCAAAAAGATCGAGATCAAGGAACGCCGGACCCTGACGATATGCCAGGTTAATGGTCGCGGCATCTTTAGTGGTGGGCTCCATTCCGGCAGCCAGGACAACCAGATCGACATCCAGATCCAGATCTTCACCAAGCAGAGTATCTTTAGCTGTAACAACACAGCCGTCGCCGGAAGCTTCAACCTTAGTGACAGTCGCTTTGGTGAAGAAGATACCGTCATCCTCCTGGATGCCTTTATAGAACATCTCCATATTGCCTGGAGTTCTCATATGCTGATAGAGGACATAGGCCTTGGCATCAGAATTATTTTCCCTGACATATTTAGCCTGCTTCAAAGCAACCATGGAGGTTACGGAGTTCGCATAAGGGAAATCCTGATCGTTCTCCTCACCACCTGGGCTCATCACAAAGGCAACTGAGTTCATACCGGCAAGCTTACCCTCTTTCGCCATTTTTTCAAATTCGGCATTGGTGACGACCTTGTCATTATCAGCATAGCCGAGATGCTCATATTCAGAAACATCTGCAGGGGTCCAGCCAGTAGCCAGAATGACGGAACCAACTTTCAATCCGTCAGGATCAACGTCCATGTAATGCTTGAAATTTGCATTTGGATCTTCCAGCTCACCCTTGTCAATCTTATCCTGCTCGTCAACGGCAACCTTGAAAGGAGCATCCCATTCATTGTCTGTACCGGCTACTTTCAAGCTCGCCAGAAAGTCACCTGGAGAACCAGCAATACGGGCAATTTCCGTTGCTGTTTTAACAGTAATATTAGAATCACCTTCGACTTCAGCTACAAGAGCGCCAATTGTCGACTCTTCAAGATCTGCATAAGGAGCTTTGGTTGGGAATTGTTTTGCCCAGCCAAGAGCTTTACCGCCAAGGACATCGGCTTTTTCAATAATAGTGACCTTGTAGCCAGCCTTGGAGGCTTCCCTGGCAGCAGTCAAACCGGCAAGCCCACCACCCATGACCAGGATATCGTTGGTAAAGGTTTCCAGTTCATAGGGCTCAGGCATTTCAGTCTTTTGGGCCTGAACACAGGCCATACGAACGTAGTCTGTAGCCATTTCATTGGTATACTCGTCGATGGTCTCCTGGGTCTTTTCCTCAGTCGGCTGCTCTTTACACCAGGCAGCCTGCTCTCGGATGTTACCGCGAACAGTAATGGTGTCATCGCCAAGATTAAATTCATCCTGCATTACCCTGCGGGAACATGCACAGATAACAAAGGTATTCACACCATCATTTTTATCAGCCTCTAACATTTCACGACCGGCAGCTGAACACAGAGCTTCATGGGTTTTGGCTTCCATACCCTGCTCGCTGGCAGCTTCGGTTAAGGCTTCAACATCCAGGGCTTCTCCAATTCCGCACCCTGTACAAATATATGTACCGTAATTTTTATCCATTGATCCTCCTCCTACTTACCTGCTTGGATTGCTTTTAAGGCTGCGGCAGTGGCACTTTGAGCGCTGGTCACAACATCAGCAGCTTTCTTGGCACAACCGGCAGAAATCATTCCTGTCTCAGGGTTACTGATGACAAAACCATTGTTGTCGACATCTAATCCAAGGCTTGCAGCCTGGGATTTAATTGCAGGTTCCATACCTGTGGCGAGTATAGCCAGATCGACTTTCTGCTTAATTTTTTCACCGGTTACCGCGTTTTCAGCAACAAGAGTGACACCATCATCTTCAGGAATTATGTCAGCAACCTTACCCTTGATAAAATGAGTATTCTCATCAGCCATTAACTTCTCACGGAATTTCTCATATTTTCCAGGAGTACGGAGGTCAATATAAAATACATAAATTGGTGCTTCAGGATATCTCTCACGAATATAAGTGATATGTTTCATACTTGCCATGCAGCAGATGTATGAACAGTACTCAAGATGATTTTCGTCACGGGAGCCGGCACACTGGACAAAACCAAAACTCTCAGGCTCTTTATCATCACCTGGACGAAGAATTTTACCCATGGTAGGACCATTCGGCGCTGCCAGTCGCTCCATTTCCATGTTGGTAATAATGGCATTGCTCTCATTGTATTTAAGATTGTCTATTTTCGCCGGATCATACGGATTCCAACCGGTAGCCCATACAATGGAATCAACATTCAGTGTGAATTCCTTGGCTTCCATATCGGTATCAATTGCATCATATTTACAGGCTTCCTTAATCTTATCAAGGGTATCAGCACTGCAGGCATCTTTATCCAGGACATATTTCATAGGAAATGACATCTCATGGGGACGATAAATGGCTTTAGTTTTGTTCATACCAAAGTTAAAATCATCATCACGCTCTTCAGCACACACTTCTGTACAGGCATCACAACCGGTACAGTTGTTATTTACATAACGTGGGCTGGTGACACAGGTCACTTCATAACTTCCTGCAGATCCAGCAACTGTTTTCACCTCAGTTAAGGTGTACATCCGAATTTTACGGTTGTCTTTCACTCGTTTGAAGTTAATCTCCAAGCCACAGCTTGGCGGACACAGTTTAGGAAAATACTGGTTAAGTTGAGCAACCCGGCCGCCCATGTAAGGGTTTTTCTCTATCAGAAAAACGTCCTTACCCACTTCTGCGGCTTCCAGGGCAGCAGTTAAACCGCTGATACCACCACCAACGACCAGAACTGCTCCTTTTGCATTCTGTTCTGACATGCCACTCCTCCTTAAGTAGGGATTAAAATTGTGTAGTTATAACTATTAAATAATTACGTATAGATTTATGTATTACGGATGGCAAATTAAGACTTTCTATCTGAATCAACGTGATTTTTCAAGCAATTCATCATCCGTAATATATAATTCGGTAATTGCATTTACCAGAAACTTACCGGCAAAGCAAGAGAACTGAGTAGTTGATGTTTCTCGCTACATAGAAAAAATCTCCAGGCACCTGCATTCAGGCACCTGGAGATTTATGATACTAGAACAAAATTGAGCGAATACTATTTAGATCCAAGGTTCGGTCTCAACAATGTTAATTACCTCAACCTTCTCACACTTCCATTCCTGTGTTGCAGGATCGTAAGTAGAGTTAACAAAACACTTCCAGTTCTCGTCATCAACGTTCGGGAAGTCTGACCTGTAGTAGAAGCCTGGGTAACGGCTTTCCTTACGGAACTCGATGTGGCGGATGTGAGCCTCAACACACCAAATGCGGTGGTAGTTCTCCCAGGCGCGCATAAGCTCATGCAGGTCACCGGCTGCCATCTTCGCTGCGTCTTCACGGAGGAGCAGGAGAAGATCCAGGCAGATGTTCAGCAGTTTGCCGGAGGTCATGTAATAGGTCGCAACACCACCACCGTACTCATCGGTGGCTTTCATGAGACGCATCATAAGGCCGGCAGGTTTGCAGTAGTTGGGGTTAACATTCTCAGCGGTGGACGCGCCAACAAACTCGTGGTAGCGTTTAACCGGTGCGTAGATCTCATCAGCAAGTTCCTGAGGAGTCTGAGCAAGCTCTGGTGTAAAATCTGCATTATCGCGGCACCATTTAACCATCATCTTAGCACACAGACGACCTTCAAAGTGGGCGCCGGAAGAGAATTTATGGCCGGAAGCACCAACACCGTCACCAGCTGTGAAGAGACCGTCAACAGTGGTCATCCTGTTGTAGCCCCATTTGTACTTGTGGGCACGGGAGTCATTGGCTACATCAGGGACCCAATCCTCTTCAGGACCGGAAACCCAGATACCGCAACAACCGGAATGGGAACCAAGCATATAGGGTTCAGTCGGCATAATCTCAGAACCTACTTTCTCAGGCTCGACGTTTGCACCAGCCCAGAGACCGGCCTGACCAACTGACATATCGAGGAAATCTTCCCACGCCTCAGACTCGAGATGTTTCCAGAATTTCTTCAGATCTTTCTCGTTCATACCGGCTTCTTTACGCTCATCAAGGAATGCGTTCAGAGCAACGTCGGTGGCCATATAAATAGGACCACGACCGGCTTTCAGCTCGTTGATCATGAGGTGGTTACGCAGACAGGTAGGGGTAACCGGAGACGCACCATAAGGCATGAATTTCTCCAGTTCGTCTTTAACAGCGTCGCTGTTTGCATAGAACTCACCAAGGCCGTTCTGTACTTTTGCCTTGAAAAGAAGGAACCACGCGCCAACAGGTCCATAACCGTCTTTGAAACGGGCTGGGGTGAAGCGGTTTTCCATCATGGTCAGAGTAGCGCCAACCTGAGCACACATGGTGTAGGTAGAGCCGGCATTCCATACAGGATACCAGGCGCGGCCTTTACCCTCACCAGTAGAGCGTGGGCGGAAGATGTTTACTGCGCCGCCGCAGGCAACCATCATGGTTTTACATTTGAAAATGTGAACGCAGTTTTCACGGGTAGAGAAACCAACCGCGCCGGCGATCTGATTTGATTTGTTCTTGTCAAGCAGCAATTTTACGATGAAAATACGCTCCATGATGTTGTCTTCGCCAAGAGCAGTCTTAGCAGGCTCTGCAACAATACGCTTGTAAGACTCACCATTAATCATGATCTGCCATTTACCGGTACGGACCGGGGTGCCGCCTTCGCGCAGTGAAGGAGCAGGCTTGGCGCCGTCGAGGTTATTACCGTCAGCATCTTTTTTCCAAATGGGCAGTCCCCATTCTTCAAACAGTTTAACAGACTCATCAACGTGACGGCCAAGATCATAAATGAGATCTTCACGAACAACACCCATGAGATCGTTACGAACCATTTTTACGTAATTTTCAATTGGGTTCTCGCCGATGTAGGTATTAATAGCAGAAAGGCCCTGGGCAACAGCGCCGGAACGCTCCAGAGCCGCTTTGTCAACCAAGAGAGTTTTCAGACCCTCTGGGGCCCATTTTCCAATCTCGAAAGCGGTACCGCACGCAGACATACCACCGCCAACGATCAGCACGTCGCACTCATGCTCCTTAATTTCCGGATTTGGATCAGCATTAAGCTCACCAAGTGGTTTATTAGGTAATGCCATATTTGATTCTCCTTAAAATTCTATAATTGTAATAATTGAATTCTTCTGTCAATAAACTTAAACAGGCTTACTTTGGTGTTGGAAGATCAGACTCGAGGAGCAGACACTCATCGTCAAGGTTTGCACCTTTTTCTCCAACATAGGCATTAGCTGCACCCTCAGCGGTAGTCCGGATCGGGAACTTGAAACGCTTAATGTTGCCATTACGGAATTTAACGGTCCACATAATGTCATTTGTGCCCATCATGGGATGAACCTGGCCACCCATCGGTACGAAGTCATCATACCCACGGACCATGATAGCTCCCTGTGGACAAATCTTTACGCAGGAGTAACACTCCCAGCAGGCATCGGGCTCCTGATTGTACGCCAACATCGCCTCTTTGTTCAGGACCATCAGGTCATTGGGGCAGATGTACATACAGGCAGTCTTATCGCCACCCTTGCAACCATCACATTTGGAAGGATCTACATAGCTTGGCATTAATTTACCTCCTCATTAAATTGAACTGTTTGATTTCACGAAATGTGAAATCACCTTGTTTTTTTGTCTTTTCTTAACCAAATTCATAAGTTAGTGAACATTTCAACATAAAATGAGTGCTCACTCATTTATAAACGAAAATTTTCTATAAAATTTCGGTCGATAAATGTCAAGGAAAAAAGACAATAACGCCTTCTGATTCGAACGATTTTAACTCTTTCTCAATTTTTGAATTTGACAACCTACACAGTGGATGATTACTGTGGTTCCAATTGATATCAGAAAAGACTCTTTTTCAGCCTTCAAAGAAGTGTTTCAGACCGTTGCCCGCGTAGAGACAGCGTACATTGAGAAACATAAATTTTACTAATATATAAGGATAGTTATGAGTGACAAAAGTAAAGCCATGTTCGGGTTTGACACCAACCCCTCCAACATTATTCCAAAAAAATATACCCTGGACAGCAAGATACGGTTCCGCTGCCATCCAGGTGTTTCATGTTTTACAGCCTGCTGCGGTCATATTGATATTATTCTCACACCTTTTGACATTCTTCGGCTCCGGAAACATTTAAATCTTCCTGCGGATGAATTCCTACTCAGATTTACCACACCAACCTATGTTGAAAAAACCGATTTGCCCGGTGTAAAAATTCACCTGGATAAAGATGGCCGCTGCCCGTTTGTTACCGACAAAGGCTGCACTATATATCCGGAACGTCCGTCTGCCTGCCGTTATTACCCTATAGGTATGGCTAATTTTCATGAGGGCGGTCAGGAAGGCATTCAATCGGAAAAATTCTTTTTTATTGTAAAAGAGGATCACTGCAAAGGTCATGAAGAACCTACGGAGTGGACCATTAAGGAGTGGCGTGCTGATCAGGGGGTTGACCTGTGTGATGAGATGAACAGGGAGTGGCTTGAAATCGTCATGCGGCGCCGCTCTTTCGGCCACCAGGCATCCATGAGCGAACAGGCCCAAAAAATGTTCTTTCTGGCGAGTACGGACACAGACAAATTCCGGGACTTCGTCTTTAACAGTTCTTTCCTTGATACATACGATGTTGATCAGCAGACACTGGATAAGATCAAGGATGATGATATTGAAATGATGCTCTTTTCATTCCAGTATCTCGCCTCCGCTCTTTTCGGAGCTGGGGATCTAAAAATCAAAGAGGAAAAAATCCAAGAAAGAGTGTCGAAAATAGATGATAAAAAAGCAATGGCGGAAGTAAAAGCGGAAGCAACCTACAAAGATTTATTAGCCGAACGTGACAAACTGACTGAGGCCCTGAAAGATAAAAAGTAATTCAGACAACCTGACTTCGGGAGATTTTAATATGATCCCAACAGGTTCATATGGGTGTCTAAAGTTCTAAGTGAGCTAAAGTGCCTAAAGTAAAGGTGCTATCTGATCAGACAATTCCTTACCTTTAGCTCACTTTAAGTACTTATAACTTTAGACACTTTTCCGGCTTGTCCGGGTTTAAGGTAAAGGAAAACGCAACACAACCGTGGTGGACTCGCCGGGACTACTTATCATCTCAAGTGAGCCACCATGGTTTTCCACTATCTTGCGGCTTGCCGCGAGGCCATTCCTGCCGCTATTTTCCCTTTTCCGGGTCGAATAAGACGAATCAAAAATTTTTGCCACATCTTCAGCGTCCATACCAGAGCCTCTATCTTCAAATGTAAGCTCCAGGTAATGGTGATCACCTTCCACAATATCCCTTCCACTCACCAACAGCTTTTTATTGGGATCTTTTCCAGCGTACCGTTTGTTTAATGCGTGACGGCCATTATAGAGAAGATCGAAAAAGACCTTCTGCATCTGCTGCGACTGCACGGGTATCCCGGACAGATTCTCTTCCATTTCCAGCTGAAGAGAAATACCCTCGCTGCTGAAGTAATAGTCGACAAGAGTAACCGTATCTGCCAGCACAGTGGTGACAGGCAGGAACTCTCCAGCAGTATCACTCTCCCGTCCATACAGAATCAGAGGACGAACAATAGCGGCAATGCGTTCTCCGCCGTCTATAATCTTGTCAAGAATACGGTCATCATCTTCATCCTGGCCATGACCCTGATAACGAATGTTGTCAAAAAGTATCTGGGCATAATTAATGATACCATTGTTTAAATCGCTAATCTCGTGAGCGATACCAGCGGACAATTCGCCTAAAACGGCAAGCCGGGAACACTGTACTTCGGTTAACCCGCCATCTTGAACCTGATCCTGAGCCACTTCCCTGCCGACACAGCCATATTTTTCTATCTCCCCGCCTTCTGTCATGATCGGCACAAAACTACAGCGAAGTCGCATAGTGGTTTTATCGGTACGTAGTATCAAATCAACTGTTTTTTGCCGGCTGATTTGCTTCAAGAGATCGGCGTCTTTCTGGTCGTTACTCTTTTCAATATCTGCCGGTGTAAAAAAACTACGCCATTTCTTCGATACCAGGTCCTGACTCTTTACTCCAACAAGCTGCTCAAAAAATTCGTTGGCGCCAAGTATTTCCCCATGCGGGTTCATGTAAACAACAACGGACTCCGTCGCCAACATGATCTTGTTATTCAGCTCTTTCTCCCTTCTGTCAGCGTCCTGTTCGTCCAGTGCTGACAAGGCTAGTCCAGCTTCGCCGGCAA
>JAUWDC010000293.1 GCA_030608985.1 Desulfobia sp.
GAAAATTCAGAAAAGCAAACTTTGTATGTTATCCTCAATACTGCCGGTCAAATTCTTCGTGTTAATTATTCTGGGAAATAAAAAAATGTCAGAAAGAGGTGCGGTATTCACCTTCAGTGACACCTGATTTTCACATCAGCACGTCAGGCAATCTCTCCGCAAATCGCTTTATCTCGTCCCGTACTCGCTCATAATGGGCAAATGCCTCTTCTGCTGATGCTGCATTGGCCGCGAGCGATGGCGGATCATCAAATCCGTGATGAATCACCTTTGCTCCGCCAGGAAAGAAGGGGCATTGTTCATTGGCATGCCCGCAGACGGTGATAACGTAATCAAAGTGTTGAGTTGGCAATTCCTCAATGAGAGTAGACTCATTGTTGCTGATGTCAACTCCCGCCCTGGCCATAGCCTGTATGGCCAGGGAATTCATCCCATGTTTTTCAATCCCTGCCGAATATATCTCGTATTTTTCGCCATGAAAATGTTTTGCCCACCCTTCAGCCATCTGGCTGCGACAGGAATTACCGGTGCATAGAAACAAAATTTTTGGTTTTATCTTGTTGGACATAACTCATTGGTGGATCTCATTCAGGGTCTTGCAGGAATTATTCAATATTTTCGCCTGATTTATGGGTCAGCACATTCTTCTGCTCAATACCGGTTGACATGGAATCGCTCATGAAGGAAATGAGGTAGAAAATAACACCAATGGCGAGACCAACAAGAAGGAGCTTGAAAATCTCCTTCGGTTTTTTGAAGGCAATAACAGCAATGACAACAAGTATGGCAACTGCCGGGATAGTATGATTCTGACAAAAGGCAATCCCGGCAGCAATCAAAGTTTCAATGTTCATTATCAGCCTTGCTGACCTGGAGCAGGTACGATTTTAATTTCAACCCGGCGATTCAACCGACGTCCACTTTCCGTATCGTTTGCAGCAACAGGAGAAGATTCTCCATATCCGATGATTTCAAGTCTATGGGTTGCCACGCCTCTTTGGATGAGGAGGTCCTGTACAGCCAGGGCTCGTCTCCGCGACAGATTCAGATTGTACTCTTCACTGCCGAGGCTGTCTGTATGGCCTTCAATCCGAATAAGGGTTTGTGAGTAGTTACGCATAATGGTGGCAACTCTGTCGATTTCTGAATAGAGTCCGGGGCGGACAGTTGCGGAGTCAAAGTCGAAAGACATGTCACTTTTGAAAGTGACTGCAAGGAGGTCTCCTTCACGACGGACAGTCGCAGCTTCGGAATTTGCCAGGGCCTGCCGCATTTCCATCTCCTGGTTGTCCATCATTTTGCCCACACCGGCTCCAGACAGGCCGCCTATTGCAGCGCCAATGGCAGCTCCCCAGAGAGTTGCCTCCGTATCACCACCAATAGCCTGGCCAAGAGCAGCTCCGGCGACAGCTCCGCCGGCAGTTCCATATACGGCTCCCTGACCGGTTTTGCTTTGCGGCATGGTTACACAAGCTGAGAGAAGACTGCAGGAGAGAAGGAGGGTCATAACGTATTTCATGATTTCACCTATTATGTTGAGAGGTTATAAGGAAGTCTCTCACAGAGTTCACAAAGTTTTTTTCTCAGGGGCTCTGTGAGATATTAACTCCCATTTTTGGTAGTGGCTATTTGTCACGGTAGTTATTTTATCTCGTGTTTCCATTTTTGCAGGGAGTGCTTATTTTTGTCAATAGATAATTCAACCAGAGGACGCACGATGCTGAACACAGATAAAGTGAGAGATGCACTCAGAAGCATACCGGAACCCGAGCTTGGGAAAAATCTTGTTGAGCTTGGAATGATTAAAGACATTCGTGTCGATTCCGGAAAAGTAACACTGACCTTAGCGCTTACGACCTTACGCTGCCCACGGAAAAAAGAGATGGTAGGGCAGATTAAGAAGGTTGTCGGCGAGATTCCCGGAGTCATCACTGTTGATGTTCAGGTGGCAGAGTTAAGTGATGAGGAGCGAAAACGTTTGTTCCCGAAGCATCCTCTTGTTGGTATTGAAAAGGTTGGACAGATCCTGGCGGTTGCCAGCGGCAAGGGAGGAGTTGGCAAGACAACGGTGGCGGTTAATATTGCCCTGGCTCTGGCTGGAGAGGGAAAAAAAGTCGGTCTTCTTGATGCTGATGTGTATGGTCCAAGTATTCCACTTATGCTGGGATTGTCTCAGAAACCGAATATAGAAAACGGTATGCTTATTCCCGTGGAAAAATTTGGCCTGAAAATTATTTCTTTTGGAATGCTCATGAAAGAAGGTCAGGCTGTTGTCTGGCGGGGCCCTCTTGTTGCCCGGGCAATAAAACAGCTTCTCGGCGAAGTGATGTGGGGCGAGCTTGATTATCTTGTTGTAGACCTCCCGCCGGGGACTGGAGATCCTTCCATCACCATTGCCCAGTCTCTGCCAAAAGTACAGGTCCTGATGGTAACAACACCCCAGGAGGCAGCCCTTGTTGACGTCAGGCGTTCTGTCGAACTTTTTGTGAAATTTAAAAGGGAAATTATCGGATTTATAGAAAACATGTCCTATTTTCTTGCCAATGATTCTTCAGAGCCGATTGCTATTTTCGGTCAGGGAGGAGGCGATACATTGAGCAGAGAAACCGGGCTGCCACTGCTGGGCGCCATTCCCATTGACCTGGAAATAAGCAGGGCCGGAGACAGTGGCGAGCCTTTGCTTGTGTCTTCAGCAGCATCGTCAGCTGCCCAGATTTTCCGGGATGTTGCCAGGAAAATATTAAAGAGAGCTGATGACAAAAAGATTTGCTGAACAGTTACAGACTGAGTTTTTCGTAATTCTCAGCTTTTGTCTGAATAGATACAAAGGTTTTAGGGATCAGCTCGCTGCCGGCTGCCTTATTTTGTCTCCCTTTATATCATCTTTAAACAGTTCGTATCCCCTGGTCATGGCGCAGAAATCGCCGCACATGGTACAGGTTTTGCTGTTTCCCGGGGATCTGCTTGTCCGTACCTCC
>JAUWDC010000198.1 GCA_030608985.1 Desulfobia sp.
TATCTGGAAATTCAGGAAAATGGTATTCCGGAACAAACAATAGCCAATAAAGGTTTAAAAGAAATTTCTAAAAAACTTGGCATTCCGTTAATTGCCACAAATGACTGTCATTATCTTAACCAGGATGAATCCACTGCCCACGAGTTGCTTCTTTGTATTCAAACCGGCAAAACCATCACTGACCCTAAAAGGTTCAGATTCAGCACAGATCAGCTTTATTTTAAATCCCCTGAACAAATGGCTTCTGATTTCTCAGACTGCCCTGAAGCGCTCAGGACATCCCTAGACATAGCCGAAAGATGTAATCTTAAGTTAGAATTTGGGAATAGCTATTTCCCTGTTTTTCCTGTACCCGAGGGAGAAACCCTGGATTCCCTCTTTGAGAAGACTGCTCGCCAGGGTTTTAAGGACAGATTGAGGCAGATTAGGGAGAGAGGTCCATTTTCTTCCGAACAGGAAAAAATCTACAAAGATCGTCTTGATATGGAAATTGATATTATCAAAACCATGGGATTCCCAGGGTATTTCCTTATCGTTGCCGACTTTATTACCTGGGCAAAAGATCATGCTATCCCTGTGGGACCTGGTCGCGGCTCTGGGGCAGGAAGTCTGGTTGCCTATTCCATGAAAATAACAGACATTGACCCAATACCGTATGGCCTCATTTTTGAGCGATTTCTTAATGTCGAAAGGATGTCCATGCCGGATTTCGATATTGATTTCTGCCAGGAAAGACGTGGGGAAGTCATTAAATATGTTCACGATAAATACGGAGGCGACAGTCATGTAGCCCAGATTATCACTTATGGCTCCATGAAGGCCAAAGGAGTTATCCGTGATGTTGGAAGGGCCCTGGCCATGCCGTTTGGTGATGTGGACAGAATTGCCAAACTTATTCCTGATGAGCTTAAAATGACCATTAAAAAGGCCATTGACCAGGAACCAAGACTGAAAGACCTTCAACAACGAGATGAAAATGTTAAGCAGCTATTAGGAATTGCTCAAGTCCTAGAAGGCTTACAGCGTCATACTTCCACCCATGCTGCCGGTGTCGTCATTTCTCCCGAACCAATGGTAGAATATCTTCCTGTCTGTAAAGGGCCGAAAGGAGAAGTTTTGACTCAGTA
Organism: Desulfobia sp.; assembly: GCA_030608985.1. Lineage (GTDB taxonomy): Bacteria > Desulfobacterota > Desulfobulbia > Desulfobulbales > SURF-16 > Desulfobia. The sequence goes on from JAUWDC010000198.1 coordinate 1,128, forward strand.
TGATATGAAGCATACTGAAAAAACCGGTCTTATAAAATTTGATTTCCTTGGCCTTAAAACACTGACCGTCATTGATCGAGCTCTCAAGTTGATAAACCAGGAATTGAGTCAGCCTCTTGATATCGACACAATTCCACTGAATGACCCCAAAACATACAACATGCTCTGCAAGGGAGATGCTCTTGGAGTATTCCAGCTGGAAAGTTCTGGTATGAGAGGACTCCTTATGAAGATGAGGCCTGAAGTATTTTCCGATCTCATCGCTCTTGTTGCCCTGTATCGTCCTGGACCTCTAGATAGTGGAATGGTCGATGATTTTGTCGATACCAAACATGGAAGAAAGTTCGCCCAATACCCTCTCCCGCAGCTGGAGCCAATTCTTAAAGAAACGTATGGTGTCATCGTCTACCAGGAACAGGTAATGAAAATTGCCAATGTTCTGGCAGGATACTCTCTGGGAGATGCTGACAACCTGAGACGAGCTATGGGTAAAAAAATTCCAGAAGTAATGGAAGAACAGCGTGAAAAGTTCATGAAAGGCGCTGAAGAGAAAGATATTCCTGAGAAAAAAGCTAAAAAAATCTTTGATTTGATGGCTATGTTCGCAGGATACGGCTTCAATAAATCCCATAGCGCCGCGTATGCACTTATCGCATATCAGACTGCATACCTCAAGGCCCATTATCCTTCTCAGTTTATGGCTGCACTTCTTTCATGTGACATGAATAATACTGACAAGGTAGTGCTGTATATCAATGAATGTAAGGATCATACTATAGATGTGCTCCCCCCGGACATCAATGAAAGTGATGATGATTTCACTGTTATTGATGACCGTATACGTTTTGGCCTGGCCGCTGTCAAAAACGTTGGTGGAGCAGCCCTTGATTCTATCATTGAAGAACGTGAAAAAGACGGTTCGTATAAATCTCTTGGTGATTTCTGCAGCAGGGTTGATTCCCGCAAGGTTAACCGCAGAGTTATAGAAAGCCTTATAAAGGCAGGAGCATTTGACTCACTAAAGGCAAAAAGGTCACAGTTGATAGCAATTCTCGATCAGGCAATGGAACAGGCTCAGGCCTCACAGAGGGACAAAGAAAGCGGCCAATTGTCACTCTTCTCTCTTATGCCGGAAGAGACTCAAGAAAAATCTTCAACAATTCTGATGCCTGACATCCCTGAATGGAACAAAAAAGAAAGGCTTCTTTACGAAAAAGAGACAGTTGGTTTCTATATCACAGGACATCCGCTTGATGACTGTCGAAAAGAATTACAGCAGGTTGTCCAGTCATCTATTTCAAGCCTCAATGAGTGTGGTGACGGGGCAGCAGTCAGGATAGGAGGGCTCATTAAATCAAGCAAGGAGCTGAAAAGCAAAAAAGGTGACGCCATGGCTTTTTTGACCATGGAAGACACCACTGGTAGTGTAGAAGTCATTGCCTTTCCAAAAGTTTTTGCAGCATCCTCCCATCTCCTGAATGATGACAATCCGTTAGTTATACAGGGCATTTTGCAAAAAGAAGAAGAGGGAGGCGCAAAACTTCTTGCTGATCAAATTGATACTCTCAGCGATGCCTGGATTAAATATACATCGAGTGCCAAAATTGAGCTCATCTCAGACAAGGTAAGTCGCCCAAAACTAGATGCTGTCAAAAAAATTATCCACCAGCACCATGGCCCCTGTCCGGTTTCCCTCACTCTCCACTTTGCCCAAAGGGGTGAAGCAGACGTTGATATTCCTGAGGATTTAACAATTAAACCCGGAAGAGAATTTTCAGAAAATATTGATACAGCGATGGGATATGGTGCGGTGAACTATATAATGAAGAAGCCTGAATTTGAACACAGGCAGAAGAGGAAAAATTTTAATAATTGAAAATTGAGAATTGAGAATTGATATCTGTAGGATGGGTTAAGCGGGGCAAGGGCACCATTTTTGTTAAGTTCGCCTGACTCCCCAGCACTCAAAGAATTGCAAATAGCTGCAAAATTAGCAAACCCATCAAGATTAATTGCAGACCGTCGGCTTATACCCTAGCCTACGATTTATCGTTTGGACCAACGAAGTGAATACCACTTTTTATCTGTTTCTTCGTTTCAATGTCGGCTGATTTGCCAAAAGAAGTTTCAGCCAGTCAAATCCGAATGAGAGCAAGGCCTCATCGTCTGTTTCTATTGATCGAATCCGCGCTTTGGCCATTTTGAACTGAGAAAGCAGGTTATGATGATTGACATAATCTCTGAACCCGTCAACATTATAACAGATCATAAAGGCAAGCTGCTGCATGGGACCTGCTGCTCCTTCCCCTGCCCAAGGGTTTGATGCAAAAAGTGTATCCATTTCCGTCCACTGATCAGCCATTGAATTATGAAAAAGGAGTTTTTGATCCCGCAGCCATTCTTTCACAGACCATTCTTTTTCTTCCCCATGGCCTTTACAGTAATCATGGTTGCTCAGGAAATAAAACTCATCAGCTCTTCCCTTTTCCGGAGAACGGTCTACTGCTCTCTCAAGAGGATACATTCTGCAGGCTGAGGGCCTGTTTTCATATACGGAACACCCTTCTCCAGCAAGAAAAGGACATGTCTTGGCTTCATTCATTTTCATCATAACCGTAGGAAAATAAGGATTATCACCCGGAACTACCCTGCAGTATTTTTCAAGAAATTCGTCTGACCTGATATTGAGCTTGTTTTTCAATTGGATAATATCGTATGGATAAAGAAGCATGTCCACATTGCGGCAACAGGTCATATAGCAGGATAACCCTGCGTGGCAAGCAAAAGAAAATCTTGATGTACCAAGGGGCACCATCCCTTCAGGGAAATTTTTTTCAGTTTTCATAAAAATATATTGAAGTCTTAGCTAGAGTATAAAAAACAAAAAGTTATGCAAGGCGATCCAATACCATCTGGCCA
>JAUWDC010000019.1 GCA_030608985.1 Desulfobia sp.
GTGGAAAGCAACAGATTTATTACCACGTGTTTGGATCTTCTTCCAGAGGAGATTTAGTGCCTTACTCCTGAAAGGCTGTCATAAAAAACAAGAAACTGGAAAACATTGAGTGAAATTATCTGGTTACTTTTACCACCAAGGCACTTATCCCGCCCTTAATTTTCCCGTTGATCGGGGTTAAATTATCTTTTACTTTGAAAATAATCATGGAAGCTGCATGAGGCAATAGGAACAAAAAGAGTAAAAGGGACGTGAAGAGGTGGGGAGAAACACTATGGGGTGATGCAGAAGTTCCGTCTATTCTTGAAGAAGCATTGAAAGCAAATCGGAGCCTTCATTACCCTTTTCGATAGAATTTTCCAGCTGGTTCTGCTGTGTCAATTCGGGGTCACCAGGATCAAGGCAGCGAAAAGTAAGAGAGTAGGAGTTGTGTAGAAATGATTTCTTCATCTCCACAGGAATGAAATGTTTATCACGGGCATCACAGTATTTGAGTGCTTCTGCCATGATGGTTCTTTCTGCCCTGAAGTCGCCGCTGGAGTCTTTGATGTTTATTTGATGGGTGTCCAGCCTGAGGAATGAGACGAAGCGGGGGTGTAATGCGCATCCGCTCAAAGAGAAGAGTACAATAATTGTGAGTACTTTTTTTAACATTTCTTTCTTGTTCATGCCTGGCCAGCTCTTCTCATTTATTTTTAAATCAGAGTTGAGCTGTGACACGAACAATACGTTTCCGGCATTTTATGCAATAGGTAAATCCAGGTAATGGCTATAATTTACCATTTGAGACTGGAAATAATGCGATAATTCGTCCGTGCAATAGAGCTGCTGACATTTTCAAACTTGATAATCTGGGCAATCCGATCATTTCTGTCGTAGGTAATTTCGTAGGTAATTTTATCACCATCAAATGTTGCCTCCAATGGTGTTCCTAAGAGTTCCCATAAGCCATGGGTTAATACGTCAGCCACGACATGAAAAATAACCCTTCCAGCTTTCGCTCCGCTACTATACCCCTGGACAAAGGAAAATTTGTCGTATTCCCTTCCATCTCCATCAACACCCGAAGAAACAGGCTCCCCGAATTCAGAAATGAGAAGGTCCCGAGACGTTCCTACTCTTAAGAGCTCCACATTTTTGAGGCCTGGCTGGTTTGCCGCCATATATACTGAGCAACCGGTGTTTAAAAGAAGAGCGGTGCAAACGATGAGCATCCAAAACTTTTTTAACATGATTACGGTCCTTTTTTTGTGTGAGGTCCTAAGGAAAGGCTCTATTTTTATGATACTACATCTAACATTTACCTGGCAACTGAAGTTACAGGAAAGTATCAAGTTAATTTGTAATCAAGAGACACGAGAGAGTCAAACGGTTTTTCTTCTGAAGGAACTCTCGACAATGCATTTTTTGATATTTTATAGCTATGTAAGACAGGACAACTGCTTGTTATTGGTAATTATTATTGACCTTATTTCCGTTTCAAAGTATTTCTGAATGGAGGTGTTGTGTGGGGATGATTTGTAGTTTTTGAACAATAACAAGAGAATCAGAAAGGAGGGGGAAATGGAATTTGATAATGTTGTAGAAACAGTAACCTACTATGTAACCACCTATTCATTTAGGCTTGTGGCGGCCATACTTGTTTTTCTGATAGGTAAATGGATCGTAGGCCGTTTAACACACGTTTTTGTAAAATTGCTTGAGAAAAACAAGGTCGAGCCGACACTCATTCATTTCCTTGAAAATGTGGTTTATTATGTGCTTATGGTCCTTGTGCTGGTGGCCGTAGCAAGTCAGCTTGGAATCAATACAACATCTTTCCTGACCATTATCGGTGCCGCTGGTCTTGGCGTCGCCTTGGCCTTAAAAGATTCCCTTTCAAACATTGCCTCCGGAGTCCTGCTTATTTTTCTGCGTCCTTTTACCGTGGGAGATGTTGTTACTGTTGCCGGGACGACTGGCAAGGTAGAGGTCATCAATATTTTCAATACCACAATAAATACCCTGGATAATATGCGGGTCACCATTCCCAACAACAACATCACCACGGATTCCATAACCAATCTGTTTATTAACCCCACCAGGCGGGTTGATCTTGTCTTCGGAATAGGATACGGCGATGATATTCCTAAAGCCAAGCAGATTTTAAATGATCTGATACAGGCGGACACGCGAATATTAAAAGATCCTGGCCCCCACTGTCGCAGTTTTTGAGCTGGGAGACAGCAGTGTCAACTTCGTTGTCCGCCCCTGGGTGAATGCAGATGATTACTGGCCGGTCTATTTTGACCTCACTGAAAAAGTAAAACGGACATTTGATGACGAAGGTATTTCCATTCCATTTCCACAACGGGATGTGCATCTGTATCAGGAGACGGCATAATAAGCTTATCCAAAGGAAATTTTTTCTGGTAAATGGGGAATAAAAATGAATGAAGAATTAGAAACCCTGCAAAAGCTCTACAATGTCATGGTCGAGTTTCTGGTGACCTATAGTTTCCAGATTCTCGGTGCCATTATTATACTGATCATCGGCTTCAAGCTGGCAGGCTGGGCGGGCAGGCTGGTGGCCACTTTCTGTGAAAAGCATGACATTGATATCACTTTGTCCAAATTCCTTGGCAATGTTGTCAAAGTCCTTGTCCTGAGCTTTGTCATCATCATTGCCATTGGCAAATTTGGGATATCCATTACCCCATTCATTGCCGCTCTCGGCGCCCTCGCTTTTGGTAGCAGTTTTGCTCTTGCCGGACCGCTGTCCAATTATGGTGCCGGGTTGTCGATTATTCTTTCCCGGCCTTTTATTGTCGGCAATACTATTTCCGTGCAGGGAGTAAGCGGTGTAGTGGATGAGATCCGCCTGGCGGCAACCATCCTGTCCACAGAAGATGGCGAGCAGATTACCATTCCCAACAAGCATATTGTTGGCGAGATAACCCTCAACTCATTTGAAAACAGGATTGTCGAGACAACCGTCGGTATTTCTTACGGTGATGATCCGCAGAAAGCGGTGGCTGTACTGACGGAAACCCTGGCCCGGATTGCGGAAGTACGCCAGGAGCCGCCGCCACAGATCGGCCTCGATGAATTTGGCGATTCTTCTCTGAATATTGGTCTGCGTTACTGGGTGGAGACCAAGAAGTATTTTCAGTCCAAGTATAAGGTGAACATGGCCATCCACCAGAGCCTTGCCAAGGCCGGAATCTCCATTCCGTTTCCCCAGCGTGAGGTACGGTTGTTGTCTGACGGCGATTAAAAAAAGATAACCACAGAGATCACGAAGGACACAGAGATTTTTTATCTGTTCTCTGTGTCTCTGTGAGAGATTTTCCTAAAAAAAGCTAAAATCATTCATACCTACATGAAAAAAATCATTTTTTTCATAACATTTTGTTTCTCCATGGTTTCTACGGCCATGGCAGAAAAAGCCGCCCAGCTTGCTTCCCGAATTATACGGGGTGCAGGTGCTGCAGAGATAGGCCCTGTTGTTGAGGCAGACAGGGCAAAAGCGATGATTAACCATAAGGTTGTTGCCAAGCTCAATATTGTGTTAACCCGGGTGGATAAGTGATGTCGGTTGTCCTGCCAAAACAGATCCGAGGCAGTTTTGGAGCAAAGCTGCTCATCATTATGATTCTCCTCATCGCAGCACTGTCTCTGCTCTTTAATCTCTTTCTCTCCCAACTGCAGCGTTCTTCACATCATCAGCATCTTGCCAAGACTGGCACTGCCATGGCCAGGATGCTTGCCGAGTCAATTATGGTTGAGGTGTTCGCCGAGGATATAGAGGAGTTGAAAACCCATGTTAATGCGGTTTTTCACCAGGATCATGTCCTGGGTGTTGCCGTATTCAACCACCAGCAAGAACGGCTCTATCATCTGGAAAAAAAAGGGTATCAGGGAGATTCTTCCGACTGGCAGGAGATGCTCAAGAGGTTCGACAGCACCCCAGCTCTTTTGACCGAAGCAAAGGATGCCTTAGTTTTTCGGCATTCGATTTCATACAGTAATTCTCCGGGAAGTGAGGAAGAGCTGCACTTCAGCAATGACGGACACCAAGCTGCTGTTCAGGACATCGGCTATGTCGTCCTGGCCTTCTCGACAAAAAGAGAGCAGGCGGTAATACAAAATGCTCTTTCTCAGGCAGTATTCTCCAGCGTTATTCTTTTTCTTTTTGGTGTGGTTCTGACCTTTCTGGTTGTTCGAAGAATGACCGCCCCACTTTCCTCTCTCCTGCGCAAGGTCCGAGCGAGTGCTGATAGCCAGGACAACGCTGATGACCTTGACCTCCTCTCCAAGACGTTCGATGACCAGTTTAATGAACTGCGCGACACATTTACAACCATCAGCACTCTGAAAGAGGAGCTTGAAATCAAAAACAGGGAGTTGGCCACTGATATTGCCAGGAGGAAAGAGGTTGAGGCAACATTGCGGAAGCGCGATCATATCCTTGCTGCTGTCAATAATGCCACTGAAAAGCTGCTTGAAAGCAATGAGTGGATACCGTTTATTAAAGAGATGGTTGATGAACTCGGTGCTGTGTGGCATGTGGGCGCTATTCGCGTTATGAAACATCATATTGATGCAAGCGGTGATCTTGTTGCCGACACCTGCAACATGAGTGGATAGACGAGGAAGTCAAAACGAATATTGCCAACCTGGAACGGAGAAATTTGTCGTATGAAAAACTGGGTTTTGGTAGTTGGCTTGACCCCCTTCAGAAAGGGAAGATGGTGAGCGACAACAGTGTTGATATGCCTCCTTCTGTGAAATCATGGCTTGATGATCATAGTGTCAAATCCATTGCTCTTGCTCCTGTTATGGTAGATAAGGCCTGCTGGGGCTTCATTAGCTTAGCAATGTTCGACAGGGAGCAAGTCTGGTCTGAACCGGAACTTGATGCCCTGCAAACAGTGGCACGCATAATCGGCGCTGCTGTTCACCGTGAAAAAATGATCAAGGAGCTTGACAGTAAACGTGTCCAGCTTGCCCATTCCGGTCGACTCACGGCCATGGGAGAGATGGCGTCCGGAATGGCCCATGAGATTAATCAGCCCCTCACCGTCATTAACCTGAGCGCTGATGCCTGCACCACCTATTTTAACAGAAATTTTCCTGATGCTCCTGAAGCAGAAGCGGCTGAAGACATCCATGTGCAGGTCAAGAAAATTGCACGCATTGTGGAAAACATGCGAGCTTTCTCCCGACGGTCGTCAGAAGAAATGAGTCTGGTAAACCTTGCGTACCCTGTCCAGGATGCCCTTACTTTTTTTCGTGTGCAGTTCCGTGAACGCCAGATTGAACTGATAGAGGAAATTGTCGAGAATATGCCGGAGGTGAAAGCAGATAAACAGAAATTTGAACAAATTGTGGTAAACTTACTATCAAACGCCCGATATGCAGTGGATAAAAGAGCGGAGACGGTTGAGGGTTTCAGGAGGGAGGTTGCAGTGCGCCTGTATGTAGACTCTCTCTCCCCTGACCAGCTAAAATCTTTTGGGCTGAAGAAAAAAGATCTTTTCGCCGAACAGGTAATTATGTTCGAAGTAGAAGACAATGGCATAGGGATGAATGAGGACGTGAAGAATCGTTGCCTTGAGCCTTTTTATACGATGAAAGAGGTTGGAGAGGGGACGGGCTTAGGCCTGTCTGTGACCCACAGCATTGTAAAGGAGCTTGGTTTTTATCTTGATATTGACAGCCGTGAAAATGTCGGGAGTCTCTTCAGAGTTATTATTCCCCTTCAGCAGGATGATCATCATGTGTAATTATTTATTTATCTATGAGGTGCAGTAATCATGGCACCCAGCATCTCTTTATACCCAGATCTTCCTGTTGTTGTGGTTGAAGATGATCCTGGAGTAATCAAGGCCGTATGCCGGACCTTACAACTGAACGGCTTTACCAATATCATCGAAATCAATGACAGCAGACGTGTCATGCCGCTTCTTGACGAGAAGCAGGTTTCTCTCATGCTGCTTGACATCACAATGCCCCATATCCGCGGTGATGAACTGCTGGGGGAAATTGCTGCCAGGTACCCACAGCTGCCGGTGATCATGGCTACAGCGACTGATGATGTTGAGACGGTGGTTGGCTGCATGAAGAAGGGTGCTTTTGATTATATTACCAAGCCGATCAGTACGGCTCGACTGGTCAGTGCCATACGATGCAGTCTGGAAGTCTATGAATTGCGCCGGGAGCAGGACGCTCTTCGGCAGAAAGATCAGGCAACAGAACTCTCCTGCCCTGAATGTTTTGACAAGATTATTACTGGTAACAGGGGATTACAGAACCTTTTTAATTATATTGAAAAAATTGCCCCTTCATCCCGACCGGTACTCATCACCGGAGAGACCGGTGTGGGAAAAGAGCTTGCTGCAGAGGCAGTCCATCTGGCCAGTGGCAGAAAAGGAAAACTGGTTGTGGTTAACGTTGCCTCTTTGGATGACAATGTCTTTTCAGATACACTGTTTGGTCACGTAAAGGGAGCATATACCGGTGCTATAGGCGCAAGAGAGGGGCAGGTAAAAAAAGCGGAGGGTGGGACATTGCTGCTTGATGAGATAGGCAGCCTGAGTTTGTCATCCCAGGTAAAACTGCTGCGTCTTATTCAGGAAAGGGAGTACTCTCCTCTGGGGGTAGATGTGCCGCTGAAGGCGGATGTATGTATTATTGCTTCTACTAACAGCTCTCTGGAAGAGAGAGTGCAGCAGGGGATGTTTCGGGGAGATTTGTATTTCCGTTTGAAAACCCACACGATTCATCTTCCTCCTCTCCGGGAAAGACTTGACGATCTGCCCCTGCTAATCGATTATTTTGCCGGTCGGATCGCCGGTGAAGCAGGCGTGAAACCGCCGGTAATCCCTGCAGAACTGTACACGCTTCTTGCGAACTATTCGTTTCCCGGCAACGTCCGAGAACTGAAAAACATGATTGATGATGCAGTGCTTGCCAAAAAAGGTTCGACTCTTTCACTGTCTTCCTTTTACCAAGTTGTTTCTCCTCCAGTTTCTCCAGGTCGGAAGGATGATACGGCTATAGGTAATTCCGTGACCTTTGGGGAACAGCTTCCGTCGGCTCAGGGAGTCAGGATCCTCCTGGTTAAAGAGGCCTTAAGCCGATCAGGGGGTAATATCAGTATGGCTGCTCACCTCATTGGCATTACCCGACAGTCTCTCAGTCAGTTTATCAATCGAAATAAGGATTATTTTTATGATAATAGCAGCGGTGTTGGGTGAATGTACCCCGCAGGATTAGTTGCATTGGTCAGTATTTCCATTGTGTTGGTATCTCTCTGAATTCCCACATTTTTCTGGTTTAGTCCGCGCGCGCGGTTGTTCTTGTCAGTTTTTCCTGCGCCCCCTTGTCTCTTTTCTTGTCTTCCCTATTACTGATTTCCTGACTCGTTATATTAGTTCAATTGGTTTATTTTTAGACATTCAACGGTAACAGCTTGTTATCTGCCACGTTTTTTTCTTCCCTGAAAAAGAAATTATCTTTTTTCTCTTGAATGGCACGTTTTTTCCAATGTGTTAGCTGGGGATTGAAAATTGTTTTGCAAGTTTTCTATACAAGAGAGTGTTGCAAGGAGAGTAATGGTGAATGAGTGTGAAAAAAGAGGGCTGTCAATAATTGAAGACAGCCGGCTGAGTCAGGAAAGTGTTGTCGAGATGCTATGGCATAAAGTGCAGAAGGCAGAGCGTGTCTTTTTAGCAGCTGAAAAGAACACGCAAAAGGAAAATAGAGATTACCCTGCTGTGGAAGACAATGCAGACAGCATTGACTTGGTTGACATCCCATTGCCGTTTTCCTGCCCGGCAAAAGTACGGGATAAAAAGCATCGCCATATCATCGGCTTTGCGGCAACCAGGCTTGATGACAGTAGAAAAAAATGGCAGGTCACCCAGATTGTTATGGGCTGTGACGGCCTGTTAACCTCCTGAACCTGGTAAGCGTTTACTGAACCTGAAGGGGCCGATGCGTAGATTTTTAATTGTAGATGATAATAGTATGATTCGCGGTGTCCTGCAGACACTGTTTGATCACTGCAACCTGGAATGTGATGCTGCTGTAAACGGCAAGCATGCAATTGAAAAATGGGAACAGGAAGATTTCCAGGCGATCCTGATGGATCTGGACATGCCGGAGATGGATGGCATCTGTGCCTGCAAAGAGATCCGACAGCGAGAATGTGATGGCAAGAGGGCACATACTCCTATAATTGCCATTACCGGACGGGACATTGAGGAAGCAAAGATAAAGGCCATGGAAGCGGGCATGGACGGTTTTGTCGCCAAACCATTTACCATAAAGGAAATATGTGATGTTGTTTTCCCTTTAGCTGGGGCGTCTCAATATCTTCCTGATTTTCCGTAAAAAATGCAAACAGCAATCTCCCCAATTTTAAGTGCCTAAAGTGCTCTAACGTGCCTAAAGTAAAGGAGCTATCTGATCAGACAATTCCTTAACTTTAGCTCACTTTAGGCACTTTTAAAACTTTAGACACTTTTTCGGGTTAGGTAGAGATCTCATTTTGTTGAAGATGGCAGAGCCATTGAAAGGATGATTGCCACCCCAGTCATGGCAGAGGCCAGATAAAAACTGCTGGAAAAACTACCTGTGGCTTCGGCCAGCACACCCGCAAGGTATGGACCGCTCACCTGGCCAATCCCAAAACAAAAAGTTATAAATCCAAAAGCAGCCACTGCTCTTTGCGGGCCGACATAGTCACCTATCAGTGCTGCCATGATTGAAGGAATGGCCCAGGCGACAATTCCATAGCAGAATATAGAGAGATAAAGAGAAAGGCCTGGCAGATTAAAAGCGATGAGCAGGTAAGCCATTGTCTGGATGGTAAAGACAAGACCCAGGGCAGCTTTTCTTCCGTATTTGTCAGAAAGAGTCCCAAAAACCGGCCCGGAAAACAGACTCAAAAAACCCACCCATGACCAGAAATTTCCGGCAGCTGCTTCTGAAAATCCTCGTTCCTGCACCATGGTTGTCACAACAAAAGTTGCGTAAATAACGTAGGTGAAGCCAAAAAGAAAATAAATGGCGGCACAATGATACAGAACTGAGGGTCGAATTTTTGGAAGGTCGAAGGCCTTGGGTGCTGTTTTTCCCGGGACAGGAGCATCTTCCCCAAC